>NZ_POUD01000390.1 GCF_003236395.1 Nonomuraea aridisoli
GGTGTGGTGGGTTGTGGCTCATGCTGGGCCGCCGTAGGCGAGGTGGGCGGTTATCCGGAAGCCTCCTTCGGGGCGGGGGCCGGCGGTCAGTGTGCCGCCGTACATCGCCGTCCGCTCGCGCATGCCGATGAGGCCGTGGCCGCCGTGGCGGGCGCTTGACGGCTCGCGGCGGTGGCGGGGGCCGTCGTCGAGGACCTCGATCGTGGCGTGGCGTTCGTCGATGTCGATTTGGACCGAGCACCTGGTGGGCCCCGCGTGGGTGATGACGTTGGTCAGCGCCTCCTGCACGATGCGGTAGACGGACAGCGCCACCGCGGGAGGTAATGCGGCTTCCTCGCGCACCACCAGATCGACGTCGACCCCGGCCGAGCGGGCGTGGCTCGCCAGCTCGGGCAGGTCGGTCAGGCCGGGTGCGGGTGTGAGGTCGTCGTGGGGATCGCCGTCGGCGCGGAGCAGGCCGAGCATGCGGCGGATCTCGGTGAGCGCGCTCTGGCTGGTCTGCTCGATGACCGCCAGGGCGGCGCGGGCCTCCTGCGGGTGGGTCTCGGCGACGTGGTTGGCCACGGTGGCTTTGACGGCGATCAGGCCCATGCTGTGGCCGATGACGTCGTGCAGCTCGCGGGCGATGCGCCGGCGCTCGTCGGCCACCGCGGCCTCGGCGAGGTGGCGGGCCAGGCGGGCCGAGGTCTCCCGCTTCCACCGGACCACCGCCCCTGCCGCCCATCCCGCGCCCATGAACACGCAGATCGCGCCGATCTCCACCGGCCAGAACGGCGGCAACTCGCTGGGCGCCGGCGCGGCCGGCAGGCCGGGCAGGACCTGCGCGTAGAAGACCTGGACGGCGGCGGTGGCGCCGGTCACGCACGCCGCCAGGCTCGCCGCGGACCGGCCGGTCGTGGTGGTGGCGGCCACCTGGTAGAGCGCGAGCGCCGCCGGGACGAACGACAACCAGATCGCACCCGCGGCGACGGCGCCGGCAGTGGTGGCCAGCACGGCGGCGCCGGCCGCCGCACCCAGCATGGGCAGCGGCCGGTGACGCCGGAGGGCGATCGGGAAGCCGAGGACCGCCGCGACCGGCCAGGCCGACCAGGCGGGCCACCATGACGACGGCCCCGGCGGATCGACGATCGCCCAGGCGATGAGCAGCGCAACGACGACCGCGAGCGCCGTATCGACGGCCTTGCCCGCGCTGAGCCGCTGCCACGCCCCGTTCATGCGAGGAACGTACCGCGCTGCAGGCTTCTCCGGCATCAGACCAGGGGCGGATCAATTCCCTCTGACCCTGGTCGTACCCGCCGGTCGTCCGAGGCCGGAAGGTCAGACCCGAGCCGGACGCGTCCGCGCCGCCCGCCCGCCACCATGCTCCTGCGCCCCCGGCACCGGGCCGGACGCGGAGAGCGGACAGGACGTGCGCAACATGCGAAACAGAACGGCAGACCGCGGCCGGCCCACCGCCAACGACGTTCCCCACGACGCCACCGCCGGCGTCGCCGAGGGTGCGCTCGTCGCCGGGCAGGGGCGACGGTCTGCGTTTCCGGGGCGCTGGGTGAGTGCGTTGGCGTTGGTGTTCGGTCCTCTGCTGCTCCTGAGCGGGGTGCTTCACGGGTGGAGTTTCCCTTCTTCTTCCCCGATCATCTCGCCGCCTACGACCGGCACCCGGCGCTCATCGCCAGTGCGTATGCCTGCTTCGCGGGAACATCCTGTTGTGGCCGGCCGTCACGGCGATGGCGCAGCGGATCGCTCACCGACGTCCGGGGCCTGCAGCCGACGATCGAGGCGATCCACGGCTACCTGCGCGGCGTTCGTCCCTCTGGGGATCATCATGCTGCGCGACGGGCCACGGCCGAGCGGGAGCGCGCTGCTCTGGCTCGCCGCCGCCGTCGGCCTGCTCGTCCTCGGCAACCTGTACGGGCCGAGGGGGTGACGGCCGTCTACGGCGTGTGGGCCAGCGGGGCGAACAGGGCGCCGAGCCTGGCCACGGTCTCCGGAATGATCCGGTAGTAGACCCAGGTGCCGCGCCGCTCGCCGCTGATCAGCCCGGCCGTGCGCAGCACCTTGAGGTGGTGGCTGATGGTCGGCGCGGTCAGGTCGAAGGCGTCGGTCAGGTCGCACACGCACGCCTCGCCGCCCGCGTGCGAGCCGATCATCGACAGCAGCCGCAGGCGTACGGGATCGGCGACCGCCTTGAGCAGGACGGCGAGCTCGGCCGCGTCGCCTTCGCCCAGCGGCTCGCGGGCGATGGGCGCGCAGCAGACCGTCGCCTGGCTGCCCTCCAGGGTGGCGGCCGTCATACGGAACCTCCGAAATAGTTCGATGCCCGTCTAAATGATACGCGTCAGGCGACGATCTGGTACGGGCGCATCATCTCGTTGTCCTCGTGTTCCAGCATGTGGCAGTGATGGACGTACTCGGCCGGGAACACGGTCCCGCTGCCGGGCACGCCCGCCACGGCGTCGGGCACGTCGAACCTCATCACGATCCGGGTCACCCAGCCGGGATGGGCGATGACGACGTCCTTCCACCCGTGCTCCTCGGGCATGGGCGGCACGGCCTCGCCCCGCAGGTAGCGGGCCAGCACGGGCTTGGCCTCCGGGCGGCGGCCCCGGGAGACCCACGCCTTGTAGGCCGCCAGGTACGCCTCGGAGTCGAACCGCTGCCGGTTCACGATCTGGAACTGCACCAGGTGCACGTGCATCGGGTGACCGTCGCCCGAGGTGTTCACGTACTCCCACATCTCGGTCGTTCCGGCCCGGGGGAAGTCCTCCACCGGGTCGGCGAAGAACCGCTGGTTGATGGCCAGGTGGGTCGACTTGTGGTGCGCGTCCCGATTGGCGATCAGGACGAACTCCCGCCGCGGCAGGCCCGGAGTCGGCTCCAGCGCGGGCACCGGCCGCAGGGTCAGCCGCTCCGGCGGCGCCGACCGGTCGGGGCCGGACAGCGGCTCGGTGACCTGGAGCTGCATGATCTCCGGAATGGGAAGGTGCACGTTGCCCTGCGGGAACGGCGTGGGCGCGTCGTTCCGCACCGTGATTCTGGTGCCCTGCGGCACGCCGGTGAGGTCGAGGATCAGGTCCACCCTGGCGGCGGTCGGGAGCCACACGCTGGTCAGGCGCAGCGGCTCGGAGCGGAACCCGCCGTCGGTGCCGATCAGCCAGAACGGCCGCGCCCGCCTGCCGTCGGAGAACCAGAGGTGGAAGAACCGCTGGTTGGAGCCGTTGAGCAGGCGCAGACGGTAGCGCCGCGGCTCGACCGCCAGGTACGGGTACGCCTTGCCGTTCACCAGCGGCGTGGCGCCGAAGAAGTTCGGGCTCCACTTGGGGTGGTACGGGCTCGGCCCCTTCGCCGGATAGGACAGCGCCCCCGACGGAGTGAAGTTCCGGTCCTGGATGATCAGCGGCACCTCGAAGTCGCCGCGCGGCAGCGCCAGACCCTCCTCGAAGTCGTCGCGGATCAGGTAGAGGCCCGCCAGGCCGGCGTACTTGTTCAGCCGGGTGATCGCCATGGCGTGGTCGTGGTACCAGAGCATGGTCGCCTGCTGGCGGCTGGTGTAGGCGTAGACGACCTCGTTGGCGGCGGCGCCGTCCATCGAGGTGTACACGGGCCCCTGCCGGCCGTCGGGTGTGAACCACGCCATCGGCGCGCCGTCGAACTGCGCCGCGTCGAAGCCGCCGTGCAGGTGCGGCACCGTCCAGACGCTCGTCCCGGTGGGGAACGCCTCCGGCATCCGGCCGCCGGGCGGGTCGGGCGGCACCCCGGGCACGTTCTTCCACAGCGTGACGTCGACGGCGTCCTGCAGCAGGTGCCTGGCCGGCAGGTCGTTGCGGTAGCGCACGATCACGGGCCGGTCCCGGCGGGCGACCATCGTCGGCCCGAGATAGCCGAGACCGGCCTGCCCGGCCCAGTATCCCCATGCCTGCGCGGCGGGCAGGTCGCGATGGAACTTCCAGGTCCGCTGCCGCATGGTCAGCTCGTAGTGGTCCGCCCCCGGGTACGCCGAGGTGTCCGGCTCGGCGACCGGCAGCCTCGGCACCGGGTCGACGTACTTGGTCAGCGGCGGCGCGGAGGAGGGGCTCGGACTGGGGGAGGCGCCGTCCCGCGAACTTCGCAGCAGCCACTCCAGGGCCGCACCGGCGCCCAGTGCCAGAAAGCCGAACTCTCTCCTCGTCAGATCCATCAGCGCATCCCCGTCAGAGCGACAAGCCTCGGCCGGCGCCATGACCAGGCCGAGGTTCGTGCTTGCCTACCCGGCGCGCAGGATCGCTTATCGCCCGTCCCGCGGCGAGCGGCGTAAAGACCTCGCCAACGCTGGTGAAAAAACCGTCATAACCGGCGCGGGTTCCGGACGATCTCTTGACGGTGACGCGGCGTGCCTTAGTTGATCAACTGGGTAAGAGCCCCTCGCAGGGACATCGCTACCTGCAGTGACCCGCCGATCGCGGGCCGCTCACAGTCGTACGCGTCTCGGGGGGTTCGGATGCGACTGGGTTTGTTGAGTGGGGTGGGAGTGCTCGCGGCGACCGCGATCATGACCGGCTGCGGCTCGGAGCCGCCCCCTGTCGTGAAAGTGGACGCCAAAGCCGACGCAGCCGCCAGGCTCAAGGCCACCAAGGAGGCGAAGGTACGCAACGCCGCCAAGGTCAGGGCCAACGAGCTGGGCCAGATCCCGGTGCTCATGTTCCACCGGGTCATACCGAAGCCGCAGACCACCGACGACAGGACGCCCCAGCAGTTCAGGGCCGACCTGGAGCGGCTGGCCAAGGAGAACTACGTGCCCATCACGGCCGCCGAGATGGTGACCGGCAAGATCGACGTCCCGGCGGGCAAGCACCCCGTGGTGCTGACCTTCGACGACTCCTCCCCCTCGCAGCTGACCCTGAACGCCGTCGGCGTCCCCCAGAAGGACACCGCGGTCGCGATCATGCGGGAGGTGGCCGCGAAGTACCCGGGCTGGCGCCCGAAGGCCACGTTCTTCGTGACGCGCGACCTGTTCGGCAAGCACACCCGCGAGGAGCAGGCGCAGGCGCTCCTGTGGCTCAAGGACAACGGCTTCGAGGTCGCCAACCACACCCGCGACCACCTCAACCTGCGCGGCCTGACGCAGGAGCAGGTCGAGGAGCAGATCGGCTCGATCGCCAAGACGATCGACTCGCTGTCGTACACCAAGCCCGTCACCATCTCCCTGCCGTACGGCTCCCAGCCGAAGAAGAAGGACTGGGCCCTGCGCGGCAAGGCCTACCGCCACAAGGGCGCCTTCCTGGCCGGGTACACCCCGGCGCCGGCGCCGTTCAGCAAGTCGTTCGACCCGACCGGGATCCCGCGGATCAAGGTCATGGAGAAGAAGGGCGACTGCGCCCAGTTCTGCTCGGAGGCCTGGCTCGACTGGCTGAAGAAGAACCCTGACATGCGGTACACCTCCGACGGCGACGTGAACACGGTGGCGTACCCGAAGTTCAAGGCGCCGTACCTGCGCAAGTCCTTCAGCTCCCTGAGCCTGCCCTACTGACGGGCGTGCGCGAGAGCCCGGCCCCCGTGCGGCGGGCCGGGCTCTCGTGTGTTCTCATCACGGGGAACCTCCATGAATGCGGCGAAGCCGTGACGTCACGAAGCTTTAACAGATCCGTGTGAATCGGCCGGGCGTCGTAAAGTTTGCGTCGATGGGGTTCAGGACACGTGGGGATGACGAATGCCGCAGATCTCGCCGCTGGTCGCCGGCGATCCCACCGAGCTGGGATCCTTCCGGCTGTCCGGACGGATCGGGGAAGGCGGTCAGGGCATCGTCTACCTCGGCGTCAACGACGAGGGCGAGCGCGCCGCGGTCAAGCTGCTGCACGTCAAGTTCACCGGTGACACCATCGCCCGCTCCCGCTTCGCCAGGGAGCTGAAGGCGGCGCAGCGGGTGGCGTCGTTCTGCACCGCCCGCGTGATGGAGGCCGACCTCGAAGGCGACACCCCCTACATCGCCAGCGAATACATCGACGGCCTGCCCCTGCGCGACCTCGTCGAGGCCGACGGGCCACTCACCGGCACGGTCCTCGAACGTCTCGCCGTCGGCACCGCCACCGCGCTCACCGCCATCCACCACGCCTCGATCGTCCACCGCGACTTCAAGCCCGACAACGTGCTGATCGCCGCCGACGGGCCGCGCGTGGTCGACTTCGGCATCGCCCGGATCATCGACTCCACCGGTACGATCACCAGCCGCGCCATCGGCACCCCCGCCTACATGGCGCCCGAGCAGATCGCCGGCGACGACGTCGGGCCGTTCACCGACGTGTTCTCCTGGGGCGCGACCATCGCGTACGCGGCGACCGGCAAGCCGGCGTTCGAGGGCAAGTCGATCGCGGTGGTGCTCAACAAGATCCTCAACCACGAGGTCGACGTCGGCATGATGCCGGAGCCGCTGCGGAGCGTCGTGCGCTCGGCGCTGGCCAAGTCGCCGGCCGAGCGGCCGTCGGCCGACCAGATCCTGCTGCGGCTGCTCGGTCAGTCGTCCACGGTGGGCGCGTCCACGGCGGTGCTCACCCGGGGCGTGCAGGTGGCCGGCGACGACACCACGCCGTTCATCAGGGTGTCGGCCGGCTCGATCACCGACCAGCGCACGGGCTCCGTGGTGCCGGTCCGGCCGCCGGCGACCCAGCCGCCGCCTCCCCAGACGGCCGGTCCCGTGACCGGGCCCGCGCAGCAGCCCGCCACCCTGCCC
>NZ_POUD01000391.1 GCF_003236395.1 Nonomuraea aridisoli
GGGTGCTCCAGGGGGGTGAGCACTCGCCGCGCCGCCCGGGGGGTCAGGCGCCGAGGATTTCGCGGCGGAGGTGGGTCTTGAGGATCTTGCCGCCGGGGTTGCGGGGGAGTTCGGCGTCGCGGAACCAGACGTGTACGGGGATCTTGAACTTGGCGAGACGGTCGGCGAGGAACGCCTGGAGGTCCTCCAGGGTCACGGACCGGCCGGGGGACAGGCGGATGACGGCGCCCACCTCCTCGCCCAGCTCTTCGTGCGGGATGCCGATCACCGCGACGTCGTCCACGGCCGGGTGCTCGAACAGGGCGGCTTCCACCTCGGCGCAGTAGACGTTCTCGCCGCCGCGGATGACCATGTCCTTGGCCCGGTCGACGATGTAGACGAAGCCCTCCTCGTCGATCTTGGCCAGGTCGCCGGTGTGCACCCAGCCGTCGATGAAGGTCTGGGCCGTGGCGTCCGGCTTGTTCCAGTAGCCGAGGATGACGTTGGGGCCGCGCAGGCAGAGCTCGCCGACCTCGCCCGGCGGCAGTTCGTTGCCCGTGGGGTCGACCACGCGGGCGTCCACGACGGGGGACGGCCTGCCGATGCTGTCGGGCTTGGCGTGGTAGTCGGCACCGCCGTTGCCGATGGCCAGGGCTGTCGTCTCGGTCATGCCGTAGCCGTTGGAGGGGGCGCGGTTGGGGAGGTGCTCGGTGATGCGCTCCAGCAGTTTGGGCGGGGCGGGGGCGCCGCCGTAGCCGAGGGCGCTCAAGGACGACAGGTCGTACTTGCCGAAGTCGGGGTGCGACATGAGCTGCCAGGCGTTGGTCGGCACGCCGATCATCGCGGTGATCCGCTCGCGCTCGATCAGCTGGAGGGCCTTTCCGGGGTCCCACTTGTACATGAGCACCAGGCCGCCGCCGCTGAACATCGTGGTGATCATGGCGGAGAAGCAGCCGGTCGCGTGGAACAGCGGGACGGTCAGCAGGGTGACCCTGCGGACCGCGGACACCGTCGCGAAGTCCTTGCCGGCCAGGGCGGTCGCGCGTGCGGCGCCGTACGCGGCCAGCATGGGGGCCTGGCCGATGTTGCGGTGGCTGCCGAGCGCGCCCTTGGGGCGGCCGGTCGTGCCCGAGGTGTAGAGGATCGTGGCCGGGTCGTCGGGGGCCAGGGTCACGTCCGGGAGCCGCACGTCGGCGGCGGGCTCGCCGACGACGTCGGAGAAGGCGCGGGCGCCCTCCGGCAGGTCGCCGCGGGTGACGATCATCGGCACGCCGGTCGAGGCCAGCCGCACCGCGCGCTCCCCGTCCGCGATGAGCACCTTGGCGCCGGAGTCGCTCACGCCGTAGGCCAGCTCGGCCTCCGTCCACCAGGCGTTGAGCGGGACGGCGATGGCGCCCGCGGCGAGCACGGCGGAGAACGCGATCACCCATTCGGGGTAGTTGCGCATGGCGATGGCGACGCGGTCGCCCTTGGTGACGCCGTACTCCTCGACCAGGCGGCCGGCGAGGGTGGCGGCGCGGCGGAAGTGCTCCTCGAACGTGATGTGCTCGTCCTCGTACACGAGGAAGACCTTGTCGCCGTGGAATCGGCTCATCTCCAGCAGCGCGCGGAAGTGCGCCGGTGCGTGCTTCCATGTTCGTACGCCGGTGTCGCCGATCTCCTCGATCTCGAACAGCTGGCCGGGTCCGGTGAGTTGGGCTTGGACCTGGGCGTGCGTAAGAGACATGCGCAGAACTCCCGCAGTGGACGAATATTCCGGAAATCACAGTACCGACCGGTCAGTACGTCGCGCTAGAGCTGCCGAAACGGCCACCGGCGGCGGTTTCGGATCTTGGGTGCCGGGGGATGGTGAATTGATGCCGTAACGCGGCCGTAACGTGCCTCAGGCTTGATGCCGTCACATCGGCGCTTCCGGCGAAGATGGCATGAAAGTTTCATGCTTTTCCCGATACTTTCCGATCGCAAGCTGCTGCTTTAGGGATGCCGAGGTGGCGGCATTGACCGCCCATTGGCATGTCAATACCGTCGGCGATGCGGTCCGTTCGTGGCCGAAACTTTCGGAACCGAGTGCCTTCCTCCGGAGGTCGATGTCCGTGCATTCGTCCAAGGTCCTCAGAGTCCTCGCGTTAGCGGGGATGGTCGCAGCCTTCCTCCTGCCCGCCGGCTCGGCGCAGGCGTCCGCGTCCCTGCGCACGCACGCCGAAGCCCGCGGCAAGTTCATCGGTACGGCGCTCGCCACCGGCCCGCTGTCCAACGAGACCTCCTACCGCACCATCGCGGGCCGGGAGTTCGACCAGGTGACGGCCGAGAACGCGATGAAGTGGGACGCCACCGAGCCCAGCCAGAACCAGTTCACCTTCTCCGGCGCCGACGCCGTCGTGAACTTCGCGACCCAGAACGACCAGCAGGTCCACGGCCACACGCTGGTGTGGCACAACCAGACGCCGGGCTGGGTGCAGAACCTCGGCGCCACCGCGATGCGCGACGCCATGCGCAACCACATCAGCCGCGTCGTCGGCCGTTACGCCGACAACCCGGCCGTGGTCTCGTGGGACGTCGTCAACGAGGTCTTCGAGGAGAACGGCGACTTCCGCAGGTCGTTCTGGTACAACACGCTCGGCGAGAGCTTCATCGCCGACGCCTTCCGCGCCGCCCGCGCGGCCGACCCCGACGCGCGGCTGTGCATCAACGACTACAACGTCGAGGGGATCAACGCCAAGAGCACCGCGATGTACGACCTGGTCTCGGAGCTGCGCGGCCAGGGCGTGCCGGTCGACTGCGTCGGCTTCCAGGGCCACCTCGCGACCCAGTACGGCTTCCCGAACGACCTCCAGCAGAACCTGCAGCGCTTCGCCGCCCTCGGCGTCCAGGTCCGCATCACCGAGCTGGACGTGCGCATCCAGATGCCGAGGAGCGCCGCCAAGGACGCCACCCAGGCCACGTACTACCGCAACGTCGTCAACGCCTGCCTGGCCGTCACCGCCTGTGCCGGCGTGACGATCTGGGGCTTCACCGACCGCTACTCCTGGGTGCCCGACACGTTCCCCGGTGAGGGCGCCGCGCTGATCTACGACGAGAACTACCAGGCCAAGCCGTCGTACACCGCCGTGCATGACGCGCTGGCGGGCGGCACGAGCACCGACACCACGCCGCCGACCACGCCGGGTGCGCCGAGCGCGGGCAACGTCACCTCCAACACGGCCGCGCTGACCTGGACGGCCTCCACCGACAGCGGCGGCAGCGGACTGGCCGGCTACAACGTCTACCGCGAGCAGGGCGCGAACGACACGCTGCTCGGGCAGAGCACCACCAACTCGCTCACCCTGACCGGCCTGACGCCGAACACGGCGTACCAGGTGTACGTCCGGGCGCGCGACGGCGCGGGGAACCTGTCGGCCGGCTCGCCGCTGGGCACGTTCACCACCCCGAGCGGCCCGGGCGGCAACGGCGGCTGCACCGCCGTGGGGACGGTGCAGAACCAGTGGAACAACGGATACGTCGTCCAGCCCGTGACCGTGACCAACACCGGCACCTCCGCCATCAGCGGCTGGACGGTCACCTTCACCCTGCCCCCGGGGCACACGCCGGCCGGCTCCTGGAACGCCACCCTGACCGTCAGCGGCCAGACCGTCACGGCGCGGAACGCCGGCTACAACGGCAACCTCGCCCCGAACGGCAGCACGACCTTCGGCTTCCAGGTCAGCCGCCCGAACGGTGACACGCAGACGCCGTCGGGCTACACCTGCGCCTGACGGCCACGGACGAATCCCCTGGGGCCAGCCCGCCTGCCCGCCCGGCACCGGTCCGCCCCAGGGGATTCTCTCTTCCGGGAATATTGACAGTTAAACCGCTCCGGTCTGTCGTTCGCGTAGGAGGTGAACGGCATGAACGAGTGGGATGCCACCTCGTACGCGGGAAAGGACACCATCCTGCGGGTCGTCCGGGAGGAGGCCGAGCGGTTGTTCGCGCTGGCCGAACCGGAGGAGGCCTGGGAGGCGCCGACGGCCTGCGCGGGCTGGGCGGTGCGGGACGTGGTCGCGCACATCGCCGACACGACGGAAGGGTACTTCGCCGCCTTCGACGCGGCCCGCGGCGGCGGGGACCCGGGGGCGGCCTACGGGCTGCCCGGCATGGGCGCCCGGGTCAACGAGCAGGCCGTGGCGCTGCGCGGGATCGCGCAGAAGGAGCTGCTCGACCGGCTCAGGGCGGACTTCGAGCGCATGCAGGACATCCTGCGCGGGCTCGCCGAGGACGAATGGGACGGGCTGATCGTCCCGCACTTCTACATGGGGCCGCTGCCGGCGTACTTCTACGCGGCGGGGCAGCTCATGGACTACGCCGTGCACGCCTGGGACATCCGCCAGGGCGCCGGACGGGCGCACGCGCTGCCGGGGGAGGCGGCGGACCTGCTGGTGCCGTTCATGTTCGTGCTGTGGCAGTCGACCGTCAGGAAGGACGCGGACCTGACGCCGTTCGAGCTCGGGGTGCGCGTGGGCGGCGTCAACGGAGGCGACTTCCGCGTCTCGGTGGGGGACGGCGGGATGACGTACGAGAAGGGGAGCCTCGCGGGGCTGCCGGCGGTCGTCGAGTTCGACGCGGGCAGCATGGTGCTCACCACGTTCGGAAGGGTCAACGCGGGCACGGTGCGGGGTGACCTGGCCGTGGCCGAGCGGTTCCTCGACCTGTTCTTCCGCATCTAGCCGACCGGCCCCGTCCTCGCGGGGACGGGGCGCGGTTGGGGTGACGGCGTGATCCGCCTGCCGCCCCGGTGGGGCTTCCGTGCGATGGTCTTGGTCGCGGCGTTCGTCGTCTGCTGGTGGGAGAGCGTGCCGTCCCCCTACACGGAATCGATCGTCGTCGTGATCTTCGCGCTGGTCCCGCTGGTGTCGACGCGGACCTGCCGTTCAAGGCGCGGTTCGCGAGCTCGCAGGGCGGTATGGAGCGGTTCGCGCGGGAGGTCGTCGAGCGTGGCGACCAGGCCGACCCCGTGTGCGGATGGGCAGGGCTCTACCACGTGTGCGGCGTCCACGCCGACGTGGAGAAGGGGGACGTGTCCTACGTCCGGCTGGACATCAACGACCGGCCCCTCGCCAGTACGCGGTGCTTCGCCTGGGGGGTTGAGGGCGGGCACCCGTCCTACGCGGAATACGAGGACTGGGTCAGGCCGCTGTCCGGCCGCTGGTCGGGGTGCCGGGGACGGGACGGCTGGTGATCGGGCCGCTCGAGCGCGGATCTCCGGCGCGCGCCGCCGGAGATCCGCACGAGGTCAGCGTTCGAGAGTGATGCCCTCGCGGGCCAGGTCTTCGATGACGCCGTCGACCAGGCGGGTGGCGACCGTGTGACGCAGACGGCCCTCGTCGCGCAGCTCGCGCACGGCGGGCACCGGGTCGGGGTCGGCGAACAGGCGCTCGTCGGAGTGGTCGGCCGGCCTGCCGGTCGGGTCGATGGTCCACCAGGACGCCTCCAGCGCGATGCCGTTCGGGTCGCTGAAGTAGATCGAGCGCAGGAAGCCGTGGTCGATGACGTCGGTCACCTCGCAGCCGTGCTCCTTGAGCCGGTCGCGCAGCCTGAGCAGGGCGTCCTCGTCGGGCAGGTGCAGCGACAGGTGGTCGAACTGGGCCGCCTTGGCGTACGGCACGCCGGCCGGCTTGGCGAAGCTGTCGATGGGCTGGTCGGTGTACTCGAAGAAGGCGATGCAGCTGCCCTCGCCGATGTCGAAGAAGTAGTGCCGGAAGGCGGGCAGGGCCAGGGTGGCGACGAGACGGGCGTCGAGCACGCCGTGCCAGAAGCGCACGGTGGCGTCCATGTCCGTGGTCACCAGGGCAAGGTGGTGCACGCCACGCCAGTGCACCGTGTCGGGGGTCGCAGCCATGGCGCAATCGTATGCCTTTCAACTATCTCCGGTAAGTCACGGGTCCCTGTCCTGGGGTCAGCGGAGTTTCGCGCCGTACACGTGCTCGACCGTCATCACCATGAGCACCCGGCGGTCGGACACCATCACCGACCGGTACTCCTCCCAGTCCGGGTGCTCGCCGGCGGCGCGGCGGTAGTAGTCGACCAGCGCCTCCACCTCGGGCCCGCGGGGGTCGGCTCCCGGGCCGGTGAGCGTCGCGACGCCGTCGGCGGTGGCCCACGCCCAGCCGTCGGGGCTGGTGACCTCCAGGGAGACGCGCGGGTCGCGGCGCAGGTTCGCCGTCTTGGCGCGGCCCTCGGTCATCGACACGTAGATGAGATCGGCCTGCTGGTCGTAGAACGGCATGACGGGGGAGAGCTGCGGGCGGCCGTCGGCCTTGATCGTCGCGAGCACGCCGAGCCGGCTTCCGGCCAGTAGGGTACGCGGGTCGTACGGTGTGTCGGTCATGAAGCAATCCTGAAGGTTCACACCGATATGAAGGTCAAGCCCGGTCGATCCTCGGTCAGTGCCGCGGCGCTGATCCACGAGGGCTACTCCGGCGACGACGGCTTCCTGTGCTTCCGGCTGTGGCTGGTGGCTCATGGGAGGGCGGTACCGATGAGCGACTGGGACGAGGAGCGGGAACGGCCGTGGCTTGAGGCCCGACACGCTGCGCAGCATCGTTGAGGGGGGTGCCCTCGGGACGGGCCTGGAGTCTGCGCGACCCCGAGGAGGTCCGGTGCCACGCGCCCCGGCTCGCTGAGCTCTTTCTGCACAGGATGCCGTGGGGTACGCCGATGGGGAGGTTGCGGACGGCGGGGGGC
>NZ_POUD01000392.1 GCF_003236395.1 Nonomuraea aridisoli
GTGGAACGTGCCGCCCGTGGGCAGCTCGCACAACTGCTCACCCCGCCCGGTGCCGACCGTCGTGCCGCCGAGCAACGAGAACGGGACGTCGCTGCCGAGGTCGCCGGCGATCTCCATGAGGTCCTCGGTGCGGAGCGCCGCGTAGACCATGATGCCGGCCACGAGCACGATCGCGAGGACGCCCGCTCCCACGGCGATCGGCCACGGCGATCGCCGGCGCGCGTGCCGGCCGTCGGTGGGGATCATGGCGATCCCGCCGGGACGCGTCGACACCCTGGGCGCCGGGGGACGGCCAATTTCCAGGACTGGGAGGATGTCACGAACGCTCCTCATCCTTCTCGCGAGACGGCTCTACACGGGGCACGCGAACCTCGAGGGCTCGCGAACGTACGGAGGCCGGGCAGCGGCCCGGCCCCTCTTACGCTAATAGACCCAGCTGGCGGGCGACGTGCCATCACTCCGAGCGGGGAGGCCGCTGGCCGCCGGCCGGTCCCGGGACCCCGGCATAACGGTACGGCACCGGCTGCCTCCCCGGCTGGACGACGAGGAGAGTGCCCGGGGTCTCGGCGTAGAAGGCGGATTCGACCGCGGCCGCGACGTCGTCCGCGGTCAGCAGCGGGAATCCGGAATTGACGAACATCTCCCGCGCAGCGGCCACAAGCGGCGTATCAGTGAAACCAGGGCAGACCGCGCCGATACGGATGTTGTACGCGGCCAGCGGCTCGGCCAGCGACCTGACCAGGCCCACGACGGCGTGCTTGGTCATGGTGTAGACGGGGTCGCCGGCGTAGCCCACGAGACCGGCCAGCGAGGCGGTGGCCACGATGGCGCCGCCGCCCGAGCGCTTGAGCAGCGGGACGCTCGCGCGCACGCCGAAGACGACACCGTCCACGTTGACCCCGACCACCTTGCGGTAGCGCTCGACGTCGAAGTCCTCGAGGTCCACCCCGCTGGTGACGCCGGCGTTGAGGTGGACCAGGTCGAGGCGGCCGTAACGCTGCTCGGCGAGCGCGACGGCCTCCAGCGAGGCCTCGTCGGAGGCGACGTCGACGGCGAGCCACGCGCCGTCGAGCTCCTTGGCCAGGCGCTCGACGCCCTCGCCGTCGCGGTCCACGAGGACGCACCGGGCGCCGCCCGTGGACAGGCGGCGCGCCACGGCGGCCCCGATGCCGCTCGCCGCTCCGGTGATCAGTGCAACTGTGCTCATGACGCTCCTTGCGGGGCTCGCGCCCCGGGGTCGAGGGGGGTGGTCGAGATCAGTGCTGGTCGAGCATGCGGTGGGCGCGGGAGATCAGCGTGGGTACGGCGGCGCCGATACGGTCGAATCCCTCCCCAACGGTCTTACCTTGCCGGAATCGGGCGTGAATACCCTCGACGATGACCGCGAGCTTGAAATTCCCAAAAGCCACATAGAACCCAAGATCTGAAATTTCGCGACCTGAAACTTTTGTGTAGTAGCGAGCGAACTCGGCGGCGTTCAGGAATCCCGGCGACGCCGTCACGTCGCCCGACACCGGGATGCTCGCCCGCTCCTCGTCCCCCCGGTCGGCCCAGTACGTCAGCGTCAGCCCCAGGTCGGCCAGCGGGTCGCCGAGCGTGGACATCTCCCAGTCGACCACGGCCATGATCTCCAGGTCGTCGCGCCGGACGAGCGTGTTGTCCAGCCGGTAGTCACCGTGCACCAGCGTGCCGGGGGCCTCGGCGGGCAGCCGCTCGCGCAGGCGCTCGACCAGCCGGTAGTAGCCGGGCCGGTCCTCGGTCTTCGACCGTTCCCACTGCTGGCACCACCGGTCGAGCTGGCGGGCCATGTAGCCCGCGGGCCGGCCGAAGTCGCCGAGCCCCACCTCGCGGTAGTCGACGGCGTGGATGGCGGCCAGCACCTCGGCCAGGCGCTCCGACAGCCGCCGGGTCCGCTCGGGCGCCGGGTCGCCGAGCTGGTCGCGCGTCCGCACGGCGTCGCCGGGGACGTGCCCCATGAGGTAGAACGGGGCGCCGATCACGTCCTCGTCGGGGCAGAAGGCGACCGGCTCCGGCACGGGGACGGGCGTGGGCGCGAGCGCGGAGATGACCCGCCACTCGCGCCGCATGTCGTGGGCGGTCGGCAGCACGTGGCCGAGCGGCGGCCGGCGCAGCACCAGGCGGCGTTCGGCGGCCTCGACCAGATACGTCAGATTGGACCTGCCGCCCGAGATGAGCGAGACGGACAAAGGCTCGCCGGCGTCGGGCACATTCCGGGCCATCCATGCGACCAGGCGGGGGTGGTCGATGCCAGGTACGGTCATGCACACACATTAGAACGTCACTCTGTTGTCATCGACTCAGCCCTGCAGGGCTGAGCTTGCAGCTCATCGTCCTGACTGGAGGTCAGGTGTCAGGCCGCGTGCGGCTGGTTGACAGCAGCCCAGCCCGCGACACCGCGTGAGGCGATGTTGCGGGCTGCGTTCACGTCGGCGTGCTCAGCGAAGCCGCACGACGTACAGGCGAAGGCTTCCTGGTCTGGCCGGTTTCGTTTGTCCACGTGGCCGCACGCCGAGCACCCCTGCGAGGTGAAGCGAGGGACCACGTAGACGAGGGCGACCCCGGCACGGGCCGCCTTGTGGGCGACGAAGCTTCCGAGCTGGTGGAAGCTCCGCGAGTGCAGCGTGACCCGCTGGGGCTTGCGGAGCCGTACCCGGTCGCGGATCCCCCTCAAATCTTCGAGTGCGATGCCGCGTCCGGTGCGTTCAGCCTCGGTCACGATGCTCTTGGATATCACGTGGTTGATGTCGCGGGCCTGACGGGCTTCCTTGCGGCGGCGGCGCTTGAGCAATCGCCTGGCCGACGTGGTGCGCTTGGCCTGGAGCCGTCGCCGCAGCTCACGGTTACGGTGCCGTACCGCGTTCAGGGCGTTGCCCGCGTGTTTGACTCCGTCGCTTGTGGTGGCGATGTTCGCGATCCCGAGATCCACGCCGAGGAAAGCGTCTGGTTCGGTGACGTCGGTGCGGTAGGCGGCCAGGCCTTGATCCGGCCGCCGGTGGTCCAGATGCTCACGGTGCGGGTCTCGACCTGCCAGGACAGACATCGGTCGTCGTAGCGTGACGAGAACAAACGTGCGACGCCGTAGGCGATTCCTCCCGGGTCCTGAATGAAGGCCCGGGGTTCCTCGCTATATGGGGCTGAATGCCACCTGAGAGTTGTGTAACGTTCCGAACCTGCGTCTATGCCATGACGCGAGATCCTTTACTCTGGCAGTACACCTCTGCCCTCATGCGGGCGGTGAGTGGCATGCTGACAGTAGGAGCCCATGCGCGTCACCCTTGCCCTACCTCATGAACTGGGCCAAGCAGAAGTGAGCCGATGGCGGGCGCTCCAGGAAGCGGACACCGCCTTCGACAATCCCTTCTTGTCCCCGGAGTTCACCCTCACGGTGGGAGAACTCCGAGATGTCGTACGCGTGGCCGTCATCCATGACGGCCCGGACATCGTGGGGTTCTTCCCGTTCGAGCGACATCCGCTGGGCATCGGCAAGCCGGTCGCGGCGGGGCTGACCGACGCACAGGGCCTCGTGTACGCCCGGGGGGTCCGGATCGACCCGCTCCGGCTCATCAAGGCCTGCGGCCTGTCGGTGTACGAGTTCGACCATCTCGTCGCCGGGCAGCCGCTGCTCAACGCCCGCCACGAGCGCCACCCGTCGCCGATCATCGACCTGCGCGACGGCTACGACCGCTACACCGAGACGCTGCGCGCCAACTCCGGCAAGACGTACAAGTCCACCCTGGCCAAGCAGCGCAAGCTCGACCGCGAGGCCGGGGGCGTGCGCCACGACTACGGCATCACCGACGTCGAGCCGCTGCGCACGCTGCTGGGCTGGAAGACCGACCAGTACCGCCGCACCGGCCGCACCGACCGGTTCGCGCACAAATGGATCGTGGAGCTGGTCGAGCGGCTGCTCGCCACCCAGTCCGAGAGCTTCGCGGGCGTGCTCGACATGATCTACGCCGGCGACGAGCCGGTGGCCGGCCACTTCGGGCTGCGCACCCGCACGACGCTCGTCGGCTGGTTCCCCGCCTACGACACCCGGTTCGCGAAATACTCCCCCGGCCTCATCCAGCACCTGGCGATGGCCGAGCAGGCCGCCAAGACCGGCGTCCAGGTGATCGACATGGGCCGGGGCCAGAAGGAGTACAAGGACAAGCTGAAGACCGGCGAGTTCGAGGTGGCCGAGGGGCGCGTGGCCAGGGCGAGCGCGGGGGCGGGCGTCCACTGGGTGGTCAGGGTGCCGGTGCGCAAGACCCGCGCGACCGTCATGGCCAACCCGTTGCTTCTCAAAACGGCCGACAAGGCATTGAAGACGTACGGACGGTTGCGTACTGTTCTCCAAGGGTGAAATACATCGCAGAGCGCACAGGCCGTCATTGCCTGGCGCTACCGTCGAACCGGCTCGGCCTCTACCTGGCGCTGCGCCACTGGTGCATGCCCGGGCAGCGGTTGCTCATGTCGCCGATCTCGGCCGATGAGATTCTCTTCCTCGTGCTGGCGGCCGGGCTGCGCCCGGTGATCGCGCCGCTGTCGCCGCGCGACGGCAACATCGACGCCTCCCGCGTCGACCTCGACACCGTGGACGCGGTGCTGACCACCAACCTGTACGGCCTGCCGGACGACGCGCCCGCCTTCGCCGGGAAGATCCTCATCGAGGACGTCGCGCACGCCATGGACAGCTCCATCGAGGGGCGTCCGCTGGGCACGTTCGGCCAGGCGGCGGCCTTCAGCCTGTCGAAGCACCCGAGCGCGGGCTCGGGTGGCGTGCTGGTCGTCGACGACCTCTCCGACCTGGAGGCGCTGAGGCGGGCGCGCGACGAGCTGACGGTCCGCGGCTCGCTGCGGGCCGACCTGTGGAGCGTGGCCAGCTCCATGGTCCGCCACGCGGCGCTCAAGTTCGACCTCGTACGCCCCACGCTCAAGCTCGCGCGGCTCCTCGGCCTGCAGGAGAAGCGCGAGGGCTACCGGATCGCGCTCGACCCCGAGGGGCTGGAGCTGGCGCTCAAGGAGGCGCCGTCGCTGCCGCCGTTCGACCGCTGGGTCCACGCCGACCTGCACCGCTACCGCGCCCGCCGGGGACGGCTGGCCCGGTGGTACCAGGCCAGGCGGGTGGCCGGGATGCCCGAGGGCCGGGCGCGGCGGCTGGCGGGCGTGCAGCGGCTGGCCGAGCTGCCGACGGTCGCCCCCGCCGTGCTGGACGACCTCAGCCGGCCGTTGTTCCGGGTGCCGCTGCTGGTGCGCGACCGCGACGCGGCCATCGCCGAGCTCGAACGCCACGGGGTGGCCACCGGCTACCTGTACGACCCGCCGTACGACGACTACGCGCCCGGCTTCACCGAGCCGTCGCCCGATCCCGAGCCGGCTCGCTGGTGGGCTCGGCACGTGCTGCCGGTCGACCCGATGTACGCCGCCCGCGCGTTCCCGATCCTGCGCCGGCTGGAGCCGCCGGACGGCCCGCACGGGCGTCGCTGATCAGGCCGGCCAGGATCCGGCAGCCGCGCCGGACGTCGGGGAGCGAGGCGGAGCCGTACCCGATCACGAGGCCGTGCAGGTGGGCGGCGCCGTGGTGGTGGCGCTCGGTGGAGTCGAGCAGGACGCCCGCCCGCGCGGCCCCCGCGACCACGCCGGGCACCAGCGACTCGGGCAGCTCGGCCAGCACGTGCAGCCCGGCCGTGTCGCCGCGCAGGCGGCAGACGGGGCCGAGGATCTCGACGACGGCGGCGCGGCGGCGGGCGTACTCCAGACGCATCCTGCGCAGGTGGCGGTCGAGGTCGCCGTGCTCCAGCAGGGTGGCCACGGCCTGCTGGACGGGGCCGCTGGTGCGGTCGGCGACCGTGCGGCGCAGGCGGGCGATCCGGCCGACCAGCTCGGGGTCGCCGACGAGCCAGCCCACGCCCACGTCGGGCGCGAGGGTCTTGGACAGCGTGCCGAGCAGCATCACCCGGGAGGGGTCGAGGCCGTAGAGCGCGGGCAGCGGGGCCACGTCGTAGCGGAACTCGGCGTCGTAGTCGTCCTCGACGACCGTCGCGCCCGTCTTCCTGGCCCAGGCGAGCAGCCGCTCGCGGCGCGGGATCGGCAGCCGGCCGCCGAGCGGGTACTGGTGGGCCGGGGTCGTGTAGAGCACGCGCAGGTCGCCGGGGAGCCCGTCGACGATCACGCCGTCCTCGTCCACCGGACAGGGCACCACCTCGGCGCCCCGGGCCGCGAACACCGTGCGGGCCACGTGGTAGCCCGGGTCCTCCACGCCCGCGCGGGTGCCGGGGCCGAGCAGGGCGAGCGCGCACAGGTCGAGGCCGTTGCCGGTGCCGCGGGTGACCAGGATGTTCTCCGGTCCGACGGCCATGCCTCTGGCCCGGCGCAGGTGCTCGGCGAGCAGCTCGCGCAGGCGCGGCAGGCCGTACGGGTCGGGTGAGTCGCCGGGCGGCAGGTCGGCGGCGCGGCGCCAGGCGCGCTTCCAGGCCGCGTGGTCGTAGTCGCGCACCCAGGGCTGGCCGGGCGTGAGGTCGATCGCGTCGGCGGGGGGCCGCGGCGGCTCGGGCGGGGACGCGGCCCGACCC
>NZ_POUD01000393.1 GCF_003236395.1 Nonomuraea aridisoli
GGACGGCGGTTTGGGGGCGCCGGAGAGGACCGAACGGAGGCGGTCCTTGTCCAGGTGGCCTTCCCAGCTGGCGACGACGAGGGTGGCGACGCAGTTGCCGACAGGTTCACCGAGACCCGCATCGAGTCCATGATCCGGTCGGCGCCGAGCAGCAGCGCCACCGCCGCGACCGGGATGTCGCCGTGGCCGATGGCGCCCACCGTCGCCGACAGGGCCAGGAGCGACGACCCGGGCACGCCCGCCATGCCCTTGGACGTCAGCATCAGGACGAGCAGCGCGGTGACCTGCTCGCCGACGCTCAGGTCTACCCGACCGCCTGGGCCAGGAAGAGCACGCAGATCGACAGGTAGAGCGTGGCGCCGGCGTGGGTCAGCTTGGCCATGATCCGCGGCAGGACGACCTCGGTGGACGCGGTGCCGAGCGCGAGGAAGAGCTCGTCCTTGACGTAGACGACGACCCGCCACAGGCTGACGCCGGCGAAGACCCGCGTGACGACGCCCAGCACCACGATGAACAGCGCGGCGGCCGCGTAGCAGCAGATGATGAGCTTGCCGAAGCTGCCGAGCGACCCGAGGCCGTACTCGCCGATGATGTACGACATCGCGCCGAACGCGCCCAGCGGCGGGAGGCGCATGATCCACCCCATGATGGCGAAGAACGCCCGGCTGACCTGGTCGACGAGCTCCAGGACGCGCGCGGACGCCTCGCCCGGCTTCGCCAGCGCCAGTCCGAACAGCACCGCGAAGAACAGCACCTGCAGCAGGGCGTTGTCGGCGAACGCCGAGATGACGGAGGCGGGGATGACGCCCAGCAGGAACTCCACCGTGTGCGGCAGCTCGCCGCCGCCGGTGCGCTGCCCGATGGCCTCGGCGCCGGTGGCCAGGGTCGCCGGGTCGATGGCGAAGTCCGACCCGGGCGTGGCCAGGTTGCCGACGACCAGCCCGAACAGCAGGGCGAACGTCGTGATGACCTCGAAGTAGACCAGCGCCTTGACGCCGATCCGCCCGGCCGCCCGCATGTCGCCGACGTGGGCGATGCCCAGGACGACGGTGCAGAAGATGATCGGGGCGATCAGCATCTTGATGAGCTTGATGAAGCCGTCGGCCAGCGGCTTCAGCTCCTCGCCGAAGCCGGGCCACTGTCAGCCGGCGACGACGCCGGCGACGATGCCGACCAGCAGGTGCACGAACAGTGAGGAGTACCAGCGGCTCGTGGGTGTGACCTTCTCATAGGAAGTGATCACGACTCACGATAGGAAGCCGTCATGTCACCGGTATGGCGGCGGCGTTTCGTCCGTGAAAGACGCGCATTCCGCGAGAATGGGGGCACGTTCCGTTAGGGCGCCGTTATGCGGCCGAGGCTCGGGCGACACGCCCGGAGGCCGCGAGCAACCATTCCCGACCTGAGCATGGACATTACGCGACCGAACGCGGACATTCCGGTGCCGGACATGGAAACGGCGGGCGTCCCGGATGTCGGGCGCCCGCCGGTGGAACGGTTTCAGCGGTGATCTTCAGCGCGCATGCCCACGCGCGGCGCGTCGATCACGACGTCGGTGAAGATATCGAAGACGAGGGCGAGGATTCCGCCGACGACGAACACACCGGCGCCGATCCAGACGAGCGTCCAGTTGGCGGCCGTGAGGCCGAAGCCCGCCACGATGGTGCCCACCAGCATCACCGTCACCGCGAGCCACGAGGACGCGCGCCCTCCGTGGCTGCCGAGATTCTCGGTCTGCTCCGACTTCTTCCCCTCAACCATGACTCATCCTTCCTTTGCCGGTTATCCCGCTTACCCATGCGAGCCGGCTGTGAACCGGCATACCCTCTGCCTGAAACCCATTCTCCCAGACAGGGCTCGTGCCCTCGTCGGCACGGTGGCTGTGTCTGGTTGCAGAACCGCCTACGATGGCAGGCGGGGAAGTTTGTCTCGGCCTCTCCTCCTGGCGGCGCCGCCGGGGTAGACCTGCGAGGAGCTTTACATAAAGTGGCAGCCATTCTCGACAAGATCCTACGTGCCGGCGAAGGCAAGATCCTGCGCAAGCTCAGGCGGATCGCAGACCAGGTCAACTCCATCGAGGACGACTTCACGAGCCTGTCCGACGCGGAGTTGCGAGCGCTGACGGACGAGTTCAAGCAGCGCTACAAGGACGGCGAAAGCCTCGACGATCTGCTTCCCGAGGCGTTCGCGACCGTGCGCGAGGCCGCCCGCCGCGTGCTCGGCCAGCGTCCCTACGACGTGCAGATCATGGGCGGGGCCAACCTCCACCTGGGCAACATCTCCGAGATGAAGACCGGTGAGGGCAAGACGCTGACCTGTACGCTGCCGGCCTACCTCAACGCGCTGGCCGGCGAGGGCGTCCACGTCATCACCGTCAACGACTACCTGGCCAAGCGCGACGCGGAGACGATGGGCCGCGTCCACCGCTTCCTGGGCCTCGAGGTCGGCTGCATCATCGCCGGCCAGCAGCCCGACGAGCGGCGCAAGCAGTACCAGGCCGACATCACCTACGGCACGAACAACGAGTTCGGCTTCGACTACCTGCGCGACAACATGGCCTGGTCGCTCGAGGAGTGCGTGCAGCGCGGCCACTTCTTCGCCGTCGTCGACGAGGTCGACTCGATCCTCATCGACGAGGCCCGCACCCCGCTGATCATCTCCGGTCCTGGCGAGCAGTCGGGCAAGTGGTACACCGAGTTCGCCAAGATCGTGCCCCGCCTGCGCAGGGGCGTCGAGGCGAAGAACCCCGGCGAGGAGAGCACCGGCGACTACGTCGTCGACGAGAAGAAGCGCACGGTCGGCATCCTCGAGTCGGGCGTCGCCAAGGTCGAGGACTGGCTCGGCATCGACAACCTCTACAAGCCCGAGCACACCCACCTCGTCGGCTTCCTGAACAACGCGCTCAAGGCCAAGGAGCTGTTCAAGAAGGACAAGGACTACATCGTCGCCGACGGCGAGGTCCTGATCGTCGACGAGTTCACCGGCCGCATCCTGCACGGCCGCCGCTACAACGAGGGCATGCACCAGGCCATCGAGGCCAAAGAGGGCGTGAAGATCAAGGACGAGAACCAGACTCTCGCCACGGTCACCCTGCAGAACTACTTCCGCCTCTACCAGAAGCTGTCCGGCATGACCGGTACGGCGGTCACCGAGGCCAACGAGTTCCACAAGACCTACAAGCTGGGCGTCGTGCCGATCCCGACCAACCGGCCGATGATCCGCAAGGACCAGCCCGACGTCGTCTACAAGACCGAGGACGCCAAGTTCGACGCGGTCGTGGAGGACATCAAGGAGCGCTACGAGCGCGGCCAGCCGGTGCTCGTCGGCACGACCTCGGTGGAGAAGTCCGAGCGGCTGTCGAGGGCGCTCAAGCGGCGCGGCGTGCCGCACGAGGTGCTCAACGCGAAGAACCACGAGCGTGAGGCCGCGATCATCGCCGAGGCGGGCCGCAAGGGCGCCGTCACCGTGGCCACCAACATGGCCGGTCGAGGCACCGACATCATGCTCGGCGGAAACTCCGAGTTCCGCGCCGACCAGGAGCTGCGCCAGCGCGGCCTCGACCCGGTCGAGACGCCGGAGGAGTACGAGAAGGCCTACCCCGAGGCGCTGGAGAAGGCGCGCGCGGCGGTCAAGGCCGAGCACGACGAGGTCACCGAGCTCGGCGGCCTCTATGTCCTCGGCACCGAGCGGCACGAGTCGCGCCGCATCGACAACCAGCTGCGCGGTCGTTCCGGCCGTCAGGGCGACCCTGGCGAGTCGCGCTTCTACCTGTCGCTCGGCGACGACCTCATGCGCCTGTTCAACTCGGCCAGGGTCGAGATGATCATGACCAGGCTCAACATCCCCGACGACCAGCCGATCGAGTCCGGCATCGTCTCCAAGGCCATCGCCTCCGCCCAGCACCAGGTCGAGCAGCAGAACTTCGAGATCCGCAAGGAAGTTCTGAAGTACGACGAGGTGATGAACCGCCAGCGCAAGGTCATCTACGCCGAGCGCCGCAAGGTGCTGGAGGGCGCCGACCTGCACGAGCAGGTGCGCGGCTTCATCGGCGACGTCATCGACGGCTACGTCGCGGGTGCCACGTCCGAGGGCTTCGCGGAGGAGTGGGACCTCGACAAGCTCTGGGTCGCGTTCGGCAAGCTCTACCCGATCTCGCTGCGCATCGAGGACCTCGTCGAGGAGGCCGGCGGCCGTGAGGATCTGACCGCCGAGCTCATCAACGAGCGGGTCAAGGCCGACGCGCTCGCCGCCTATGACAGGCGCGAGGAGGAGTTCGGCGCCGAGACCATGCGCGACCTCGAGCGCCGGGTGATCCTCTCGGTGCTCGACCGCAAGTGGCGCGAGCACCTCTACGAGATGGACTACCTGCGCGAGGGCATCGGCATGCGGGCCTACGCGCAGAAGGACCCGCAGATCGAGTACCAGCGCGAGGGGTACGAGATGTTCTCGGCGATGCTCGAGGGCATCAAGGAGGACTCCGTCGGGTTCCTGTTCAACCTCGAGGTGGAGGTGCAGGCCAACCCGATCGTCGAGGAGGAAGAGGACACGGCGATCGCGGAGACCCGCTCGATCATCGCGCGCGGCCTGCGGGGCCCGGAGCGTCCGGCCGAGCTCGAATACTCCGCTCCCGGCGAGCAGGGCGACGTCGAGCACGTGCGCGTGCGCACGACCCAGGAGGAGCGGGCGGCGTACGGCAACGTGGAGCGTAACGCGCCGTGCCCGTGCGGGTCGGGCAAGAAGTACAAGCGCTGCCACGGAGACCCGAAGAACGCGGCCTGACGACAGCTTGTCGCGGCGTTCTCGCGGATCGCGTGGGAGCTGCTGAAGGACGCTGGAAGAGGCCCCGGCCACCCGTACACGGGCGGCGGGGGCCTCTTCGCGTTCCCGGTCGCCGCCGGAGCGCTCGTGGGTGCCGGCAGGACGTCTGAACCGAGCGCCGAAGATGATCGTTCCATGGGTATGAGGTGGAGTTGGGCCGTCGCTCTGGTGCTGGTGCTGGCGGCGTGCAGCGGCACGGGTGTCGGAGAAGGGGCCGTTGAGGGAACCGGCCGGCCGGTGGCTGAGCCGGGCTCGGCCGGAGCCGCGCCGCGCCCTGTGGCCGCGTGGCTGCGCGTGGGCGGTTTGACGGCCACCGGCCGCGCGCCGGTCCGCCCGCCGAACCTGGTGGTGTACGCGGACGGCCTGGTCATCGCCGATGCCGCGCATGAACTGCGCCTCCCACCCGCTGAGATCGAGGCTCTCGTCGAGGCCCTTGACCACGATCTGGCAGGGCAGCCCGCCACCGCCTCGCCCCGGCCGGGAACACAGCGAATCTTCGACGCGCCCACCACGGTTCTCGGCGTCGACGGCGGTGACGGGATGCGTGAGGTGTACGTGCCTTATCTGGACCATGCCGAAGCCCGTTACGACGCCGCGCTCGTCACCGCCCGCGACCGGCTCGCCCGGCTGGCCGGACGCGTCGCCGGGCTGGGCCGGGACTACTCCACCGACCGCGTTCGGCTGTTCGCCGAGCAGTCCACGGCGCCTGCGGCGAGCGCGCAGCCCCTGCCGGGAGGCGTCCCTCTGCCGCCCTGGACTCAGGGGAAGTCCGGAAGCAAGGACTACAAGGGCAACAGGGCGCACACGATCGCCCGGCTGATACCGCATGACGGGTCCTGGCACGTCTACCGCACGTCAACCGGTGAGCACGTCGTGCTGTCGTGGCGTTACCTGCTCCCTCACGAGTAGGACGCCGGCTGCGAAGAAGGAGCGGGCGGGACGCTCGACCGGGCCGCGTCAGGCTGTTTCGAAGTCGGTGCAGAGCCACTGCCGGCCGTGGCGTTCGAGGCGTACGGCGAGGACGTGGGTGCGGCGGCCGCAGTGGATCAGCACGCACATCTCGATGGCGCCGTCGCGGGGCTCGGTGACGCGGACGCCTCCGGCGAACGGCGGGTGGCTGGTGTGGATCATGCGGCCGGCCCGGACGAGGTCGCGGTAGGCGCGTTCGGTGAGGCGGTCGGCGACGCTCCGCGGCGGGCGGCGGCCGGACAGCACCTCGGCGAGCGCCTGCCCGAGATGGCGCAGCCCGCGCTCGTCGGGCAGGGCGCCGGGCGGTCCCCAGACCAGGGGAGGCGTGTCCAGGGCCAGGGAGCCGGCGGTCTGCGGAGCCTGGGAGGGGAACTTCTCGCCGTCGTAGGGCGGCTCCGGGACGGGGGAGAGGGCGATGCGGGGGGACACGCGTCCTCCTTGGACTCGGCGGAGAAGGAATCGTGCTTAGGAGTTTTCGGTCCGGCGCAGGAATACAGACCGCGCCAACTTCCCGGCTCACGGCCGGGGATGTGGGGGTTTGCGGGACCAGCGGGAGCGGAGTTGGAGCGCCTCGCCCGAGATTACGGACGTGACGGACGGTGTGGAACGGCCGCCCCGCAACGGGTCTCCGGGGGATCGCCGGAACGGTCGGTCTCGCTGGGCCTTGGGGTTCGTCGGGAAACGGTCGCGCTCAGCGGGCCTCAGGGGGCGCGGGACGGTCGCTGTCAGCTGGGTTCGGGG
>NZ_POUD01000394.1 GCF_003236395.1 Nonomuraea aridisoli
ATCGAGATGAGGTCGTCACGGCCGTAGCCGTACCTTCTGGCCTCGTCCAGCGGGCGCGCGAGCTGCTGGACGAGGCCAGAAGGTACGGCTACGGCCGTGACGACCTCATCTCGATCCTGGAGGAACTCCCGTGAAACCCCGTGTCATCGCCGTGGTCTGGGGCCTGCTCGTAGGGGCGGTGCTGCTGATCTCGCCCTTCGCGGTGCGCGACCGACTGCCCGATCCGATGGCCACGCACTGGGGGTCCTCCGGCGTTCCCGACTCCGCCGCCTCCCTGACCGGGCACGTGGTGACCTCCGTGCTGATCTGGGCGGTCACCGGGGGGATCCTCGTGGCGGTCGCCGCGTTCGGGCGGGGCATGACCATGCGGATGTACCGCGCCTGCTGGTGGGGCCTGCTGTTCGGGATGGGCGTGCTCATGCTCGGCGTGAACGCCTCGACGCTGGCGGCCAACCTCGACGTGCCGGACTGGCGCTCGGCGCTGCTGCCCGGCTGGCACGTCGCCGCCGCGCTGGGTTCGGCGCTCGTCGCCGGCGCGGTCTGCGGCTATCTGGGCAGGGGCGAGCCGGACGAGCCGTCCCCCGGCAGCCAGGCGCCGCCCCGGCTGCGGCTCGAGCCCGGCCGGCGGACGGTCTGGGTCGGCCACGTCAGCAACCCGTGGCTCGTCGTGGCGGGTCTGGCCTCCCTGGCCGTCACCCTCGTGGCGGTCATGCTGACGGTCACCGGCCAGGCGTCCGGCGGGGTCGTGGCTTCTCTCCTGCCCATAGGCGTCATCGTGCTCGTCGTCTCCCTGGCGACCATGTCGCTCACCGTCAGGGTCGGCGGCGAGCGGGTCGTCATCGGCTTCGGCCCCCTGGGCCGGCCGAGGCGCAGGATCCCGCTCTCCAAGATCGATTCCGCCTGGTCGGAGCGGGTGCACCCGGCTCAGGTCGGAGGTTGGGGCTTCCGCGGAGTGCCCGGGAGCGCCACCATCATGCTGCGCGGCGGCGAATGCCTCGTCGTCCGCTACCGTTCCGGCGGTCGGCTCACCATCAGCGTCGACGACGCCGAGCGCGGAGCGTCCCTCATCAACGCCCTCATCGCTGAGCGGGTGAACCCATGAAAAGACCTCTGCTCGTCTTCATCGTCCTGGCCTTCGGGCTGTCCTGGGCGGTGGCGCTGCCCCTGTGGTTCGGCGGCGGGCTCGCCTCGCCGCTGACCGGGGTGCTGGCCACGCTCATGATGTTCACGCCCACGGCTGGCGTGCTCGGCGTGTGGGCGCTCACCCGCACTCCGGCCCGATCGTGGGCGCGGGAGACCGGGCTGACGCTCGGCCCCGACAAGAGGCGTACCGGCCTGCTCGTGCTGGCCACCTGGCTCGGCGTGCCGCTGCTGGTGTTCCTGTCCATCGGGCTCGGGGCCGCGACCGGGCTGGCCCCGCTCGACCTCGACGGTCTCAGCCTGCTGCGGGCCTCGCTGGAGGCGCGCGGCATGGACGTCCCCGCCGAGCTGGGCACCGTGGCGGTCGTCCAGGTCGTGCTCGCGGTCGTGGCCGGCCCGATCCTGAACGCGATCCCGGCCCTCGGCGAGGAGTGGGGCTGGCGCGGCTGGCTGCTGCCCCGGCTGGTCGCCGGCAACGGCGTGCTCACCGGCCTGCTGCTCTCCGGGGCCGTGTGGGGCCTGTGGCACGCCCCGCTCACCCTGCTCGGCTACAACTACCCGCGCCTCGGCTCCTGGGCGGCGCTGTACTTCATCGGGTTCTGCGTGCTGGCCGGCGTGGTGGTCGGCTGGCTGCGGCTGCGCACGGGCAGCGTGTGGCCCGCGGTGGTGGCGCACGGCTCCCTGAACGCCATCGCGCCGCTCGGCCTGCTGCTCGGCGACGCCGCCGCGCCGCCGAACGAGGTCCTGACCGGCATCACGGGCCTGGCGGGCTGGGTCCTGCTCGCCGTGCTGGCCGCCGTCCTGCTGCGTTTCGTGTCGGTACGCACCCCGCAGCCGTCCCCCGAGCCGGTCTCCTGACGGAGACCTGAGCCCATGACCTGAGCCCAGGACCTGAGCCCAGGACCCGAGCCCAGGACCTCAGCAGAGGATCGCGTAGACCGCGAGGGTGGTGGCCGTCGCGGTCTCCACGAGCGCGCCCAGCACGTCACCGGTGATCCCGCCGAGCCGCCGCCTGGCGCGCCGCAGGAGCAGCAGGGCGGCGGTCAGGCCGGCGAGCAGCGCGACCGGCGGCACCACCAGCGCCCACGCGGAGCCCAGCAGACCGGTAGCGTCCGGCCCGGCGCCTGCGGGAAGGAGCATGGGGCCCCACTCCAGGCCGACGAGGGGCTCCGACGCCATGCCGCCCCACTCGGGAAGATCGTCCTCATATACCAGGCCGGGGGCCGGCTCGCTCGCCGTGTCGCGCGGGTCGGCGCCGGTCAGCCAGGCGCGGGCGTCCGCGATCCGGCCGCCCGGCCCGGCGGCGGCGCTGATCACGGCGCCCAGTGCGGTGAGCGCGCACAGGGCGGCCACGGTGGCGAGCCAGACGGCCGGGCGGCGTACCGTTCCGGCGACCATCGCGCCCAGGCCGTCGGGGCGGGCGGCGGGGACGCCCGAGCGGCAGGCCCACGTCAGCGCCAGCCGCCCCGCGACGCACGCCGTCACCAGCGCCGCGAACCCCGCGTCCGCGAGCGCGACGGCCTGGACGAGCAGCGTGAACACCAGCGCCATCACGCCGAACGGCCCGATGTCCGACTTTTTCATGATGTCGAGCGCCTGGCCGGACGGCTTGCCGCTGCCCAGCCCGTCCGCGAGATCGGCCAGCCCGTCGAGATGCAGCCCCCGCGTCAGCAGGGCGAGCAGACCGAGCCCCAGCGCCGCCCCAAGCAGCGGCGGCCCGGGCAGCAGCAGCGGCAGCCCGGCGACCACGCCGAGCACCACCCCGACGGCCGGGGCCAGCGCCATCGCGGAGCCCGCCACCTTCCGATCCACCCGCTCGACGTGGACGGGAAAGACGGTGAGGGTGCCCACGGCGAACCGCAGCCCGTCCATCAGTCGCATAACGGGCGATCTTAGAGGGCCGTTATGGTGTCGGGATGCACGTGGTTGAACTGGAAGGCGTGGGCGTCCGGGTCGTCGGCAAGTCGTTGCTGGCCGGCGTCGACTGGCGGGTGGACTACGGCGATCATTGGGTGATCCTCGGCCCCAACGGCGCGGGCAAGACGACGCTGCTCTCGCTGGCCGGCGGCGTACGCCACCCCAGCGAGGGCGCGGTCAGGGTGCTCGGGCACCAGCTCGGCCGGGTCGACCTGCGCGAGCTGCGCCGTCACATCGGCCTGGTCGCGGCCAGCCAGCGGCTGGTCGACGAGGAGCTCATGGAGGAGGAGGGCGCGACCGCGCACACCGTCGTGCTCACCGGCCACACGGGCACGAGCGTCCCGCTGTGGGACAAGTACGGCGACACCGAACGCGAGCGGGCCCACCGGCTCCTGGCCGAC
The DNA here is from genome assembly GCF_003236395.1 of Nonomuraea aridisoli. Taxonomy (GTDB): domain Bacteria; phylum Actinomycetota; class Actinomycetes; order Streptosporangiales; family Streptosporangiaceae; genus Nonomuraea; species Nonomuraea aridisoli. The sequence continues at coordinate 3,459 of NZ_POUD01000394.1, forward strand.
CTGGGCTGCAAGGACCTCGCCGACCGGCCGTTCCGCGTCTGCTCGCAGGGCGAGCGGGCCAGGATCCGGGTGGCCAGGGCGCTCATGGGCGACCCGGCGGTGCTGCTGCTCGACGAGCCGTTCGCGGGGCTCGACCTGCCGGCCAGGGAGGACCTCATCGCGGCGGTGGAGGACCTGGCCACGATCCGGCCCGTGCTCACCACCGTGACGGTGACGCACCACCTGGAGGAGGTGCCCGCCACGACGTCGCACGCCCTGCTCATGCGCGACGCCCGGGTGCTCGCCGCCGGCCCGGTCGAGGACGTGCTCACCTCGCCGCTGCTGTCGGAGTGCTTCGGCCGCCCGCTGGACGTCGACCGCCTCGACGGCCGCTGGTACGCCAGAGCGGCCCGCTAGAGCTCCAGGGGGCGTCCGGCCACCACGAGGGCGACGTACTCGGATTCGGCGGCCAGGCGCTCGTTCAGCCGCCCCAGGGCGTCCCTGAACGCCCTCCCGCTGGCCGTCGCGGGCACCACCCCCATCCCCACCTCGTCGGAGACCGCCACGATCCGCTCCGTCGCCTGCCGCCACGCCGCGACCAGCTCGTCGCAGCGGGCCGCCACGGGCGCGCGGTCGCCCTCCCATGCCCCGTGCTCGTCGAACACCGCCGCCAGCCACGTCCCCAGGCCGTCGATCAGCAGCGGCGCGGTGGCCGCGCGGAGCTCCTTGGCCAGGTCGGTGGTCTCGGCGGTGTCCCAGTGCGCGGGCCGCCGCTCGCGGTGCGCCCGCACCCGCACGGCCCACTCGCCGTCGCCCGCGCCGTCCGGCCCGGTGGCGACATAGGTGACGTACGGCTCCGCCGCCAGCCGCAGCTCAGCCTCCGCCGACTTCCCCGACCGCGACCCGCCCAGCAGCAGCGCCCGGCGCGGCCCCGGCCCGGCGTCGCGCACGCGCCAGGAGCCGTCCAGCCGCGTCCCGTCCGGTACGGCCAGCGCCCCCCACAGCCGCAGCCGCCTGGACAACTCCTCCTCCGACCGGACCCGGTGGTCGAGCCAGGCGGCCACGACCAGGGTCGCCTCGCCGGCCAGCCCGGCCCGCCGCAGCTCACCGAGGCGCTGCGGCCGGTCCAGCAGGTCGATCAGCACGACGTCGTACGGAACCGCCTCTTCCCGCGGCACGGGCACGCCGGGCGGCAGGCAGAGCAGGCGGGAGCCGTCCGGGCAGACGAGCCCCAGGCCGCCGGCCCGGGCCCGGTAGCCGGCGGGCAGGTCGTCGAAGGGGAACCGGACCACGCCGTCCACGATCAGCCCGAAGGGCCGGCGGTGATCCGGCGGCAGGACGGCGCACGAGGCGCACCGGCAGCCCGGATCGGGCCAGCCCGTCGCGCCGGCCGTACCGGTGAGGAGGACGTTCACCGCGCCGAGCGTACAGAACCCGCCGCCTGGCCCCGCGACCCGCGCGCGGAGATCGATCGCCCCGCACGCTCGGGAGTAGGGTTCCCAGTGCCTGCTGAAGGGTGCGCCGGCGCACCCGGGATAAAGGAGCGTATGGCATGACATGGCGGTGGCGTTATGAGAACGCACACGGTGGTGAGGTAACGGATCGCCCTTTGCCGCGGGAGATTTTCCCGAGCCAGGCCGACGCCGAGTCCTGGCTGGGTGAGAATTGGCGGGACCTGCTCGAGTCAGGTGTCGAACAGGTCGCCTTGCTGGAAGAGGATCGCGTCGAATACGCGGGTCTGTCATTGCGCCCGGAGTGAGGTCCGGTTGACGGAAAACCCCTTGAGCCGCCGGCGGCGCTCAAGGGGTTTTTGCGTTCCGGTGCGCAGGTGGTTACGCGCGCGGGTTGGGGCTGACCGTCTTGGCGGGGTCGCGCTCGACGACCGATCCCAGCACGTCGTCGATCCGCTTCATCACCTCGGCGTCGAGCTTGACGCCCGCCGCCTTGACGTTGTCGCGCACCTGCTCGGGGCGGGTGGCGCCGACGATGGCGCTGGCGACGTTCGGGTTCTGCAGCACCCACGCGACCGCCAGCTGCGCCATGGTGAGGCCCAGGTCGGCCGCGATCGGCTTCAGCTCCTGCACGCGGCTGAGCACGTCGTCCTTCATGAACCGGGCGATCATGGCGCTGCCGCTCTTGTCGGTGGCCCGGGAGCCCTCCGGAGGCTGCTGGCCGGGCACGTACTTGCCGGTCAGCACGCCCTGCCCGATCGGGGAGAAGACGATCTGGCTGACGCCCTCCTTCTCGCTCAGCGGCACGATCTCCGACTCGATGACCCGCCACAGCATGGAGTACTGGGGCTGGTTCGACACGATGCGGTCGAAGCCCATCTCGTCGGCGATCTTCAGCGCCTGGGCGATCTGGTCGGCGGTCCACTCGCTGACGCCGACGTAGAGGACCTTGCCCTGGCGTACGAGGTCGTCGAAGGTCTTGAGGGTCTCCTCGAGCGGCGTCTCGTAGTCGAAACGGTGCGCCTGGTAGAGGTCGACGTAGTCGGTCTGCAGGCGGCGCAGCGAGCCGTGGATCGACTCGAAGATGTGCTTGCGGGACAGACCGCGGTCGTTCTTGCCCGGGCCGGTCGGCCAGTAGACCTTGGTGAAGATCTCCAGGGACTCTCTGCGGACGCCCTTCAGCGCCCGGCCGAGCACCTCCTCGGCCTTGGTGCCCGCGTAGACGTCCGCGGTGTCGAAAGTGGTGATGCCCTCGTCGAGCGCCGCCTGCACGCACTGCTTGGCGGCGTCCTCCTCGACCTGGGAGCCGTGGGTGAGCCAGTTGCCGTAGCTGATCTCGCTGACCATGAGACCGCTGCGACCGAGGTGTCGGAATTCCATGCGTCAGACTTTAATGCCGACGAATAGGCCCTCGGTCGGGGTAGGGTGCGCGCGTGCTGAAGATCGTACGGCTGGCGCTGACGGCGGCGATCCTGGCCGCGGTGGCGGTACGGCTGCGCCGCCGCGCCCGCATGCCCGAGCCATCGCCGGCGCCCCCGGCCCCGCCGCGTCGATCGTGGGCAGGACTGATCGCGGGAATGGGCGGGGGAATGGG
>NZ_POUD01000395.1 GCF_003236395.1 Nonomuraea aridisoli
GTGTGGCGGCGGCTCCGCGGTGAGCGACTTCGGCATGGTGGTCAGGGGCGGCGAGGGCACGGCGGCGCGGGCCGAGCTGCGGCCGGGGCAGCGGTTCACGCTGGCCGTGCCGGCCGACCCGGCGCCGGGCGACGACTGGGAGCTGGTGGCCGTGCCCGACACGACGGTGGCCTCGTTCATCAGCGAGGAGCAGCAGGGCGGCACGACGTACTTCGTCTTCAACGCCAAGCGGCCGGGGTCGGCCGAGATCCGGCTGCGGGCGGCGGCCCCCGCCACGGGCGAGGCGGTCTTCGACGTCACGGTGAAACAGCCGAGCCGGACGCACAGGTGAGCGCCGCCCCGGCGGGCTAGGCTGCGGTGGTGGACTTCATCCGGGTACGCGCCTCGTCCGACGGCGCGGAGACGATCTCCTACTGGACCGGCGACGTCTACGGCTGGCAGGACGACGGCGGCCCCCACCACCTGTTCGGGTTCGAGGGCGTCAACGTCGCCAGGGCGGTCGAGACCGACGCCGGCTGGCAGCTGCTGACCAGGGAGGCCGCCCTCTACCTCGATCCGGCCACCCGCGAGGTCGTCGACACGTGGGACAACCCGTTCACCGGCCGCCAGGTCGAGGTGGAGCACGTCTTCAACGACCCGGTCAACCAGCGGCTGGGCGCCCACCCGGTGCCCGTCACCCACCTGGGCGACCGGGTCGCCTTCAACGTGGACGTCCGGCTCGCCTACCCCTCGCCGCTGACGGTCGCCGACTACCCCGACCACTCCGCCGCCGACACCTACCGGGCGCTGGAGTTGTTCCAGTTCTTCGCCGAGGCGAAGGACCTCGACGCGGGCCTGCCCGACGTGCCGAGCGTGTTCTCCTGGTGCCGGGTCTCGCCGTGGCTGCCGTGGATGGCGATGGGGCGGCGCGGCGGCGCGCTGGTCTACCACTGCCGCGGCGCCAAGGTCCCCGAGGTGCCCGCCCGCCTGCGCGAGCGGGCAGGGGAGCGCTTCCTGCACGCGCCGGACTCCTGGTCGGCGCCCAACATGACGAGCTGGACGGCCTTCGCGGCCCGGCACGCAGGGAAGGCCGGCCGGTGAGCCCCGACCTGTTCTGCGAGATCGTCGCGGGGGAGCGGCCCGCCCACGTGGTCAGCTCCGACGACGTCGCCGTCGCCTTCCTCGACGCGCGGCCGGTCTTCAAAGGCCACGTGCTGGTCGTGCCGCGCGCCCACGTCGAGACGTTGGCCGACCTCGCCGACGTGGGGCCGTTCTTCGCCCGGGTGCAGGCCATGGCCAGGGCCGTCGAGGAGGGGCTGAAGGCCGGCGGCACGTTCGTCGCGATGAACAACCGGGTCAGCCAGAGCGTGCCCCACCTGCACGTCCACGTGGTGCCGCGCACCAAGAAGGACGGCCTGCGCGGCTTCTTCTGGCCGCGCACGAAATACGACTCCGACGAGGAGGCCGCCTCGTACGCCGCCCTCATCGCCGAGGCGCTGGGCTAAGCTCCCCCGCGTGGAGTACCTCGTCGGGTCCGCCGTCGTCGCGGTGGTGGTCGGCGTCCCCTCGATCGTGTTGTGGCGGGTCATGCGCGGCCGCCGCGAGCTGGGCACGAGCCCGGCCGAGCGGGCCACGTTCGAGACCCTGCACACCGCCTCCCTGGCCGGGCCGCCGCTGCGCGCCGGGCTCACCGCCGACGGCGCCGAGCGTGCCTCCCGTCACCTGCGCGCGCTGCTCGGCTCGGCGGCCGTCGCCATCACCGACCGCGAGCGGCTGCTCGTCTACGACGGCGCCGGCGACCACCACGCCGGGCAGGCGTTCGAGCACGCGGCGGCCACCCTCGAAGACGGCCGCACCCAGGTGCTCACCATCGAGTGCGAGCTGCTCGAATGCCCGATCCGGCAGGTCGTCGTGGTGCCGCTGACCACCGACGACCGCGTGGTCGGCGCCCTCGCCGCCTACGGGCAGAGCGCCTCGGCCGGGCTGGTCAGGGCCGCCCAGGAGGTGGCCGGGTGGGTCGACTCGCAGCTGGAGCTGGCCGAGCTCGACCGCTCCCGCACGCTGCTCATGGAGGCCGAGGTGCGGGCGCTGCGGGCGCAGATCTCGCCCCACTTCATCTACAACTCGCTGACCACCATCGCCTCGTTCGTCCGCACGGACCCCGAGCGGGCCAGGGAGCTGCTGCTGGAGTTCGCCGACTTCACCCGCTACTCCTTCCGGCGGCACGGCGAGTTCACCACGCTGGCCGAGGAGCTGCGCTCGATCGACCGCTACCTCATCCTGGAGCGCGCCAGGTTCGGCGACCAGCTCCAGGTCACGCTGCGCATCGCGCCCGAGGTGCTGCCGGTGGCGGTGCCGTTCCTGTGCCTGCAACCGCTGGTGGAGAACGCCGTCCGGCACGGCCTGGAGAGCAAGAACGGCGTCGGCCGCATCACGATCATCGCCGAGGACGCCGGGGCCGAGTGCCGCATCAGCGTCGAGGACGACGGCCTCGGCATGGACCCGGATCGGCTGCGCCGCATCCTCGCAGGTGAGATCGCCTCCTCGGGCGGTGTCGGCCTGGCCAACGTCGACGAGCGGCTGCGCCAGGTGTACGGCGACGAGTACGGCCTGGTCGTCGAGACGGCCACCGGAGCGGGCACCAAGGTCAACGTCAGGTTGCCGAAATATCACCCGGGAGTCTCCGCCCGTTGACCCCGATCTTCGTTGTCGGTTTCATCACTGTCTATGGCACTACTCCGGGTCCTCGCGGTCGACGACGAGCTGCCCGCCCTCGAAGACCTGTCGTACCTGCTGCGCGCAGACCCGCGCATCGGGGAGGTGAGCACGGCCCGCGACGGCGCGTCGGCGCTGCGGCTGCTCGACCGGGCCATCGCCGACGGCCGGCCGATCGACGCGGTCTTCCTCGACATCAGGATGCGCGGGCTCGACGGGGTGGTGCTCGGGCGGCTGCTGTCGCGCTTCGCGAACCCGCCCCGGGTGGTGTTCGTCACCGCGTACGAGGAGCACGCGGTGGACGCGTTCGAGATCAAGGCCGAGGACTACCTGCTCAAGCCCGTACGGCCGGAGCGGCTGGCCGAGGCGATCCGGCGGGTGGCGGTCTCGGCCGACGTGCCGGCCGAGAGCGGCGAGAGCGACACGATCCCCGTCGAACTGGGCGGGGTGACCCGGTTCGTCTCCAGCGCCGACGTCGTCTACGTGGAGGCCCAGGGCGACTACGCCCGCCTGCACACGGCCTCCGGCAGCCACCTGGTCCGCATCCCGCTGGCCACCCTGGAGGAACGGTGGGCCTCGGCCGGCTTCGTCCGGGTGCACCGCAGCCACCTGGTGGCCGTCAAACACATCGAAGAGCTGCACATCGACTCCGGCAAGTGCACGGTACGGGTGGGCGACACCGAGATCCCGGTCAGCCGCCGCCACACCCGCGAGCTGCGCGACCTGCTGGTCCGACGCGCCAGGAAGGGCAGGCCGGAATGAACGGACCGAAGGGCGGCCGGCCGTGAGCCCCGAGCCGCGGCCGGTGCGCAAGGCGTCCCCGCGGGCCGACAGCCCGCGCCGCGTCACCGTGACGAGCCCCCGCACGGCCGCCGCCCGGCGTCCCCGCTACCCGGCCACCCGCGAGATCGACGAGCAGACCCGGGTCGGCGAGGTCTACATGCGCTCACTGCTGCGCACCCAGTTCCGGCTGGCGTTGTTCGTCTGCACGGTGCTGGCCTGCGTGGTCGGCGGGCTGCCGCTGCTGTTCCTGCTCATCCCGGAGCTGCGCGAGGCCCACCTGCTGGGCGTGCCGGTGCCGTGGGCGGTGCTCGCCGGGCTCATCTACCCCGGCTTCGTCCTCGGGGCCTGGCTGTACGTCCGCCAGGCCGAGCGCAACGAACGCCACTTCGCCGAGCTGGTCGAGCGCCGATGAGCCTCACCGCGGTGGTGGTCGTGGTGGTGGCGGCCGTGCTCATCGGGGCGTTCGGGATCCGGTTCTCCCGGACGACGTCCGACTTCTACGTCGCCTCCCGTACGGTCAGCCCGCTCTGGAACGCCTCCGCCATCGGCGGCGAGTACCTGTCGGCGGCGTCGTTCCTCGGCGTGGCCGGGCTCATCCTGTCGTTCGGCGTCGACATGCTCTGGCTGCCGGTCGGCTGGACCGGCGGCTACCTCGTGCTGCTGGTGCTGGTGTCGGCGCCGCTGCGCCGCTCGGGGGCGTACACGCTGCCGGACTTCGCCGAGGCCCGGCTGGAGTCGATGACCGTGCGCCGCACCGCGAGCGTGCTCGTCGTGCTGATCGGCTGGCTCTACCTGATGCCGCAGTTCCAGAGCGCGGGCCTGGTGCTGCGGACCATCACCGGCGCGCCCGTGTGGGTGGGCGGGCTGCTCGTCGCCGTCGTCGTCGCGGTGAACGTGTTGTCGGGCGGCATGCGGTCGATCACGTTCGTGCAGGCGTTCCAGTACTGGCTGAAGCTGACCGCGCTGGCCGTGCCGCTGGTGTTCCTGCTGATGGCCTGGCAGGCCGACGGCGCGCCCGCCCTGAGCGCGCAGGACGCCGCGAGCTGGCAGGTGCCGCTGACCGGCGGCAGGGAGTACGCGCTGTACTCGACGTACTCGCTGATCCTGGCCACGTTCCTGGGCACGATGGGGCTGCCGCACGTGCTCGTGCGCTTCTACACCAACCCCGACGGGCGGGCCGCGCGGCGCACGACGCTGGTGGTGCTGTCGCTGCTCGGCGCGTTCTACCTGCTGCCCGCCGTGTACGGCTGGCTCGGCCGGCTGTACGCGCCCGACCTGGTGCGCACCGACACGGTCGTGCTGACGCTGCCCTCCCGCATGATCGGCGGCACGCTGGGCGACCTGCTGACGGCCCTGGTCACCGCCGGGGCGTTCGCGGCGTTCCTGTCGACGTCCTCGGGGCTGACCGTGTCGGTGGCCGGGGTGATCGCGCAGGACCTGCTCAAGGGCGGGGTGCGCTCGTTCCGGATCGCCACGGTGATGGCGGTGGTGGTGCCGCTGGCGCTGGCGTTGTGGGCGCGGGCGCTGCCGGTGGCCGACGTGGTGGGGCTGGCCTTCGCGGTGGCGGCCTCGTCGTTCTGCCCGCTGCTGGTGCTGGGCATCTGGTGGCGGCGGCTGTCCACGACCGGGGCCCTGGCCGGGCTGCTCGTCGGCGGCGGGCTGGCCTGCGCGGCCGTGCTCGTCACGATCACCGGCGGGCCGCACGGGGGGCTGACGGGCGCGCTGCTGGCCCAGCCGGCGGCCTGGACGGTGCCGATCGCGTTCGTCGTGATGGTCGGGGTGTCGTTCCTGACGCCGGACCGGGTGCCGCCCGGCGTGGCCAGGACCATGGTGCGGCTGCACACTCCCGAGAACCTCGACCTCGACCGCGGCGACTGGCGTCCCCGCTCGTCGTGACGCCCGCCGCGGGTCAGGCGCGGTCCAGCAGGTCCGCCTCGGCCAGCGCGTCCGCGGCCTCGTCGGCGCGGCCCTGCCGCTCCAGGTGACAGGCCAGGTTCCGCAGCGTACGGGCGAGATCCCGGCGCAGCTCGCCCTCCGCCGCCTCGTGGGCGGCCAGCGCGCGGTAGAGGTCCACCGCCTCCTGGTAGGCGGCGTGCGCGCCCTCTCGGTCGTCCAGCGACGACATGGTGATCGCGAGGCTGTGCAGGCTGTCGGCGAGCGCCGGCTCCGCGAGGTGCCCCGACGTGACCAGGTCGCGGTGGACGGAGACGGCCTCCCGCTCCGGGGCGAGCGCGTCGGCGGCCCTGCCGGCCCGGTAGAAGCCGGCGCCCACGGCGGTGAACAGCCGCCCGAGGTCCTCCGCCCTGGCGCCGTCGTCTCCGAGGTGGCGCAGGGCGACCGCCTCGCGGGTCACGAAGACCGCCTCGTCGTACCGGTGGAACGCGATCAGGCGCACGGCCACCCGCAACATCGTCTCGGCCTGCATCGCGCAGGTGTGCGCCAGCGCCGGCACGCGCCGCCGCGGCCTGCTCCTCGCCACCCGCCGGCAGACGGCGTAGGCCTGCAGCAGCAGCCGCTCCGCCTCCCCGCGCGCGCCGGCGTTGGCGTCGGAGCGTTCCAAGAGGGCGTTCAGCCGTTTGAGGCGGCGCGACTCCCGGTACGGCCGCAGGGCGCCGTGACCGAGGCCGAGCACGGCGACGCCGATGAGCACGCCGACGAGCAGCACCCACCAGGACCAGCCGGACCACCAGACGACCAGGGCCCCCAGAGCGGTGGCCGCGAGCCACTCCCATAAGCGCATGCCGTCATGATCGGCTTTTTGCGGCGGGTGCGCCAGAGGGATCCGCGGCTCATCGCGGTGACGGAAAGGTGTCCGGACGGTGGACGCGCACGGCCGCCGACCAGGTCCTGCCGGCGGGGGTAGGAGCATGACGGTGACCCGGCGAGGAGAGGAGCACGCGATGCGGCCCGCAGGAGCAGTCCCGTCCCCGCCGGACGGCGGCCCCTCCGTCCCGGCCCCGGCCGGTGCGGGCCCGGAG
>NZ_POUD01000396.1 GCF_003236395.1 Nonomuraea aridisoli
CGGCTGGTGCGGCTGTTCGAGATCGTCCGGGTGGGCGGGTCGCGCATGGGCGGCAGCTCGTCGGGCCTCGGGGCGTTCAAGGCCGCGTTGCACCTGCGCGGGATCATCGACTGCCCGGTCACCGCGCTGCCGCAGATCCCGCTGGACGACGACGAGACCCGCCGGATCGGCAAGCTGCTGGAGGACGCCGGCCTGCTGTGACCAGGCCGGCATCGCTCGCGGCCCGCCTGGGCACACGCGGCGTGGGCAGCGTGTCGCGTCACGCCTCGGCGTGGGCGGCGCGCTCGTTCGGGACGCAGTGGGTCATCTGGAGGTCCGAGACGTCGCGGGGGCCGTTGCTGCCCAGCTTGGCCAGGCGGTTGCGGTCCTCCTCCGTCAGGTCCTGGCTCTGCAGCGGCTCCAGGTGAGCCACGTCGTCCGGGCGGATGCCGAGGCCCTCGCCGACGCGCAGCCCCAGGTCGTCCTCGGCGAGCAGGCAGTGCCAGACCATGCGCTCCTGGATGGCCCGGTCGCACTGCTTGAGGTTGGTGACCAGGTTGTGCACGAGGTCGTCCCGCTCCCACTGCTCCATGAGCAGGTAACGCTGACCCGCCTGCGTGTAGTCGTTCGTGCGCGGGATGCGCTTACGGGTGAGCCTGCCCGAGATCACCGGCCCGACCTCGTCCGGGTGCCCGAACGCGGCCTCGCGCAGCCCGTCGCGTACCGACGGCTCGTAGTTGATGTGCGGGCTCTCGCCGGCCGTGTCGACGAAGTACGTCATCTGGCCGTCGCGCTGGTTGGTCCGGATGGCGGCGTTCTTCGCCTGGTTGACCGGCAGCTGCAGGTAGTTCGGACCCACCCGGTAGCGCTGCGTGTCGCTGTAGGAGAACGTCCGCCCGACCAGCATCTTGTCGTCGGAGAAGTCGAGCCCGTCCACGAGCACGCCGGTGCCGAACGCGGCCTGCTCGTTCTCGGCGAACTGGTTCTCGACGTTCCTGTTGAGGACCATGCGGCCGACCGGCTTGGCCGGGAACTCGTTCTCCGGCCACACCTTGGTGTCGTCCAGCGGGTCGAAGTCCAGCTCCGGGTGCTCGTCGTCGCTCATGAGCTGGACCAGCAGCTCCCACTCCGGGTAGTCGCCGCGCTCGATGGCGTCGTGCAAATCCTTGGTGGCGTGGCCCAGGTCGTTAGCCTGGACGGCGGCGGCGTCGGCCGCGGTCATGCTGCGGACGCCCTGCTTCGGCATCCAGTGGTACTTCACCAGGAACGACTCGCCCTGGGCGTTGACCCACTTGTAGGTGTTCACGCCGAAGCCCTGCATGTGCCGGTAGTCTGCCGGGATGCCGCGCGGGCTGAACAGGTTGACGAGCATGTGCATGCTCTCCGGCGTCTGCGACATGAAGTCGAAGATCCGGTTCGGGTCCTGGCGGAACGTCACCGGGTCCGGCTTGAGCGAGTGGATGACGTCGGGGAACTTGATGGCGTCCCGGATGAAGAAGACCGCCAGGTTGTTGCCGACGAGGTCCCAGTTGCCGTCCTCGGTGTAGAACTTGATCGCGAAGCCGCGCGGGTCGCGGGCGGTCTCGGCCGAGTCGCGTCCGCCGATGACCGTCGAGAACCGTACGGCGACGTCGGTGCGCTTGCCGGGCTCCTGGAAGAGCTTGGCTCTGGTGTACCTGCTGACCGGCTCGTCGCCGATCTTGCCGTACGCCTCGAAGTATCCGTAGCTCAGCGTGCCCCGGGCGTGGACGACGCGTTCGGGGATGCGTTCGCGGTCGAAGTGGCTGATCTTCTCCAGGAACTGGTAGTTCTCCAGCGTCGCGGGGCCGCGTGCGCCGACCGTGCGCTGGTTCTGGTTGTCGTGGACGGGGTGCCCCTGACGGTTGGTCAGCACCTCGCGCTTGTCTCCGGGCTGTGAACCCATGCCGGAAACGTCGGTCATCGTAGCGTTCCTTCCCCTGGATGCGTTCCACCCCCGCCTGCCCGTGAACCTGGAACGGAAACCGCAGGTCAGGTCCGTGAAGGGCCGTCGAACACCCGCACCTCGTGCTCGTCGTCGGGGGCCAGGAACTCCAGCAGCCGCCGCGCCTCCTTCTCGGCCTCGTCCAGCGCGCCGACCGGCTGCCAGAGGTGCAGGCCCAGCGTGGAGACGCCCTTGGCGCGCGTGACCGTCCAGTCGCCCGCCATGACGCCGTCGGCCAGGATGGCGCGCGGCATCACGTTGGCCCGCACGAACCCCTTGAGCACCTCCTTCGCCCGCTCGGTGATCACCCTCGACCGGTCGGCGTACGACAGGAACAGGTTGTCGAAGTCGTACATCAGGCGGACGGGCGCCGGGACGTCCTCGGGCGGGCGTACGGCGTCGGGCAGGTCGTACAGGGTCCTGCCGTTCTCGTCGCGGAACCGGACGAGGTCCAGCGACTCCACCACCTCGCCCAGCCGGGTCAGGCCCGACCAGGTCTGCGCGTCCATCACCGACGCCGGCCCGAACGCCGCCAGATAGCGCAGCACCAGCCCGGCCGGGGTCATGGGCGGCGTCCGGAAGTCCAGCCACGACTCGGCGCTCGTGTGCGCGACCGGGCCGCTCCTGCCCCACACGCCGCGCGGCGGCACCTGGACCAGCGGCACCAGCCAGCGCACCCCCATGCTCAGCGCCTTCGGGTCGTGCTCCGGCCACCGCTCGGCCAGCTCCCGCCCCAGCTCGGTGAACGTCATCGGCCGCTCCTCCAGCAGCGCCCGCCCGGCCGCCGCCAGCTCGGCCGGCTCGACACCCGTCAGTTGCCGGCCGAACGCGCTCCTGGTGCCGCGGCCGATGACCTCCTCCAGCAGCGGCCGCATCGCCAGGCAGTCGCGGGCCGAGACCAGGTGGATGGTGGAGCGCTGCAGCGCGATGCGGACGAGCTCGCGCGAGAGCAGCAGACCGGCGGCGTCGGCGGGGTCGAAGCCCTCGATGCGGTTCCACAGGCCGGTGTACCAGGTGTGCGGCGTCTGCGCCTGCAGCCCCGCCAGGTGCTCCACGACCTCGACCACGCTCCGGCCGGTACGGCGCAGCAGGTGCTGCCTGTCGAGCGTGGCCCGGTTGAGCGCCCTGCGACTGATGAGGGGATCCATGGAGGACAAACTAGGGCCTATTGCGGCCATCTTCGGACCGCGATACATCCCGGATGCCCCTCTCGTGGCCGCCCGTGGCGTTGCGGGGCGCTTCCTCCCCACCCGCGTCCTGACGAAGGAGAGCCAGGTCAGGGGGCGTGTGACTCGATCTCGTCACTGATGACGCGTCTCATGGCCGCGGGCCGCGTGTCCGGCCTACGCTGCTCTGCATGGGCAATCGGGTGATCGACGGCCGCTTCGAACTCGTGGAGCGGCTCGGCGGCGGGGGGATGGGCCTGGTGTGGCGGGCCTGGGACGTCGCCCTGCACCGCGAGGTCGCCCTCAAGGAGGTGCGCCCGCCCTATCCGTCCATGGACGGGCACGACGGCGCCCGCGCGCTGCGCGCCCGGGTGCTGCGCGAGGCCCGGGCGCTGGCCCGGCTCAACCACCCGCACGTCGCCACCATCCACCACATCGTCGACCCCGGCGAGCACGGCTACCCGTGGATCGTCATGGAGCTGGTCACCGGCGGCTCGCTGCAGGACCGCATCCAGCGCGGCCCCATGCCGCCCGCCGACGCCGCCCGCCTCGGCCGCGAGGTGCTCTCCGCGCTGCGGGCCGCGCACGCGGTCGGCATCCAGCACCGCGACGTCAAACCCGCCAACGTCCTGCTGCGCGAGGACGGCCGGTCGGTGCTGAGCGACTTCGGCATCGCGGCCGTGCGCGAGTCCACGCACCTGACGGCCACGGGGGCGTTCATCGGCTCGCCCGAGTACATGGCGCCCGAGCGCATCAACGGCGTGGAGGGCGACCCGGCCTCCGACCTGTGGTCGCTCGGCATGATGTTGTACGTCGCCGTCGAAGGGCGGCATCCGCTGCGCAGGACCACCACGCTGGCGACGCTGGCGGCCGTGCTCAACCAGGACGTGCCGCCGCCCGAACGCGCCGGGCCGCTCGGCCCCGTCCTGAAGGCGCTCCTCACCCGCGACCCGGCGGCCCGGCCCGACGCCGAGACCCTCGACCTCATGCTGGCCGCCGCGGCCGACCCGGGCGAGCCGCCCGCGCCTCCGCACGCCACGGGCTCGGGCCGACGTCCCGGGACCCGCCACCGCCGGACGTCCGCCCCCATGAGCCGGGCCGACCCCGCCGGGGCACCGGACCGGGACTCCTGGACCTCGGCACAGCACGGCGGGACACCGGACGCGCACCCCCGGACGCCGGCGCGGTACGGCGGGGCATCGGACCAGGATCTGTGGACGTCGGCGCGGCACGAGGGGACACCCGATCGGGACCCGGATCCGGGTTCGCGGACGTCGGGGCAGCAGGCCGGGACACCGGGCAGGCCGCCCTCGACGTCGGCACAGTCCTCCACGGGGTCCGCCCGGCCTCCCGGGGGGCCGTCGTCCGGCGGCGTCCCACCGGGTGAGGCGTCGTGGGAGGTCCCTGCTCCGCGCCCCCGCCGTCGCGGCGGCGCGGGAGCGGCGGTGGCGCTGTCACTGTCGGCGGTCGTGGTGGCCGGGGTGCTGGTCTGGCACTTCCTCCCCGCGCCGGGGCAGGGCGCCATCCCGTACGCCGGCCGCGTGACCCCCACCTCCGCCCCCGGCCTGCCGACCGGCTCACCGAGCGGCACCGCCGAACCGGAGGAGGAGAACCTCCTGACCCCCGACGGCATCCGCGCCATGATCAGCGAACTCCGCCCCGTCATCGGCGGCGACAAGATCGTCGAGATGGTGGTCTACCCGACGTACGCCTCCGTCGACGTGCCGCTCAAGGACGACCCCGAGCTCTACGACACCTACGCCTACCGTGACGGCGCGGTCATCCACGCGGGCAGGGGCGGCAAGGTCGGCACACCGCTGGTCGACCTCGGCGCCTTCGACTGGGACGCCATCCCCGCCCTGCTCAGAAAGGCCAACAGGAGCCTGGGCGTCCCCAAGCCCACCTCCCGCTACCTCATCGTCGACCCCGACTACGCGTTCGCCGCCATGCGGCAGGTGCTGCTGGTCTACGTCTCCGACGGCTACCGCTCCGGCTACCTGGTCGCCAGCCCCAAGGGCAAGATCCTCAAGCTCCACCCCGACGACTGACCCCCTGCCGGCCCGACTCCCGCACCCGGGACGGTCTAGCAGCTGTCGCGGTAGCCGCTCTCCGGGATCAGGCGGGTCCACTCCGCCCTGCTCAGGGGGCCGCTCGCGCGGGCGCACACCTCCTGCACCGCCAGCGCCGGGTCGATCGCGGTCTCGCGTACGGTGCCGTCGAGGGCCACGCCGCGCAGCCGGCGGCCGTCCTGGCTGAAGGCGAGTCCGCCGGCCCACGAGCCGACCTGGCCGACCTCGCGCAGCGTGCGGGTGTCCCACAACGACGTGCGGGTGGCGTTCACGGCCAGCAGGTCGCCGTCGGGGGAGAAGCGCAGTTCGTCCACCGGCGCGGGGCCGGCCTCGATGGTGCCGAGGGGTTCGCGGTCGCGCACGTCCCACAGGAGCACCCGGCCGCCCTCCAGCCCGAACGCCAGCCGCCGGCCGTCGGGCGAGAACGCCAGCGCGGTGGCCTCGGCGCCGTCACCGGCGAGGGCCGCGCGTTCCAGCGGGGCGACCTGGCCCGTCCGCAGGTCGAGCAGGCGCGCGCCGGCGGCCAGGGTCGCGCCGTCGGGGCTGAAGGCCAGCGCCGGGGCGCCCGCCCCCTCGTACGCCCTGACGCGGCGGCCGGTGCGGACGTCCCAGGTCTCCACCACGTCGCCGCGCGCCGTGGCCAGCGTCCGGCCGTCGGGGGAGAGCGCCACGGAGGGGACGTCGCCGCCCGCCTCCACGGCGATCACCTGCCTGCCGCCGGCCACCTCCCACACGGTCACCGGGTCGCCCGCGACGGCCAGCAGCCGACCGGCCGCGTCGAACGCCAGGTCGCCGGCGGCGTCGATGCGGCCGAGCGTCCTGCGCGCCTCGGTGTCGGTGAGCTCGATCGTGTTCCCGACCTCCTTGGCGGCGACGCGGCCGTTGCCGGAGAACTCGGCCACGTGGTCGTCGCCGCCGGACGGCGCGGGCAGGCCGGAGACGTCGAGCGACACCACGGAGCCGGTGGCGGTGAGGTAGCGCAGGGCGTGGCCGTCGGCGGAGAACGCCAGGCCGTGGCCGGGGTTGCGGAGCGGGTAGGAGCCGGTCAGGCGGCGTTCGGCGACGTTCCAGACGCGTACCTCGCCGTCGCCGGGGAGGGCGAGCAGGCGGCCGTCGGGGCTGAAGACCGGCGGTCCGGCCGAGGCGCCGGGCACGACCTCGACGCCGTCCCGCACCTCGACGCCCCACCCGGCCGCATCC
>NZ_POUD01000397.1 GCF_003236395.1 Nonomuraea aridisoli
CTCGTCGCCGGGGGCCGGACCCGTACGGTATCGGCCGGGGGCGGCACGTCGGCGGCGGCGTCCGAACACCCGGTGACCAGGGCGGCGACCACCAGGGTCGCGAGGATCATGCGCACAAGTCCGCAATTGAGGCACTGAGCCATCATGGTGTCAAGGTCGCCGCGCATGAGCGTTTCGCCGGGGGGTTGCCGGGCGGCGCCGGCACGACGACCGATAGGTTCGTCGGGCCGGAAGAGGTCGCCGCCCTGGTGACGCGGGCTGGCATCCCCCATGCCGCGAGCGTCGGCGGCGCGGCGATCATCACGGCCTTGACCTATCGGGAATCCCGCAGGGCGGGAAGGAGACCTCTCGGGGAGTGTGGGCGATGGCAGGAATGCGGACCGCGTGGCGGATCGTCGTGGGCGGCGCGGCCCTGGCCGCGGCCGGATGGGCGGTGCGCCAGGTGCCGGCCGAGCTGGGCGTGCGGCCTCTGACGACGGGGCCGGACCGGGCGGCGCGGATACGGCGCTCGCCGCAGTTCGTGAACGGGGCTTTCGTCAACCCCATGCCCGACCCGCCCAGGCCGGCCTCGAGCGTGCTGGACGAGCTGTCCGGCAGCAGGCGGCGCCGCCCCCACGGCTTCGTCCCGCTGCGGGTGCCGCCGTCCGACGAGCCGCCCGCCGACGGCCTGCGCGCCGTCTGGTACGGCCACGCCTCGACGCTGGTGGAGATCGAGGGCAAGCGGGTGCTGTTCGACCCGGTGTGGAGTGACCGGGTCTCCCCCTCGCAGCTCGTCGGCCCGAAGCGGCACCATCCGGTGCCCGTGGAGCTCGGCCAGCTGCCGCCGATCGACGCGGTCGCGATCTCCCACGACCACTACGACCACCTCGACATGGCGACCGTGCGCCATCTGACGTACACGCAGAAGTCGCCGTTCGTGGTGCCGCTGGGCGTGGGGGCGCACCTGGAGCGGTGGGGCGTGCCGGCGTACCGGATCATCGAGCTCGACTGGGGCGAGGAGGCGCGGGTGGCGGGGCTGCGGTTCGTCGCCACCGCGGCCCGGCACTTCTCCGGCCGGGCCTCCTTCGCGGCGAACGACACCCTGTGGGGCTCGTGGGTGGTCGCCGGGGCGGCCAAGCGGGTGTTCTACGCGGGCGACTCCGGCTACTTCGAGGGCTACAAGGGCATCGGCGCGGCGCACGGGCCGTTCGACCTGACGCTGATGCCGATCGGCGCGTACGGTCCCGCCTGGCCCGACACGCACATGACGCCGGAGGAGGCCGTCACCGCCCATCTCGACCTGGGCGGCAGGCTGCTGCTGCCGGTGCACTGGGCGACGTTCACGCTGGCCCTGCACCCGTGGGCCGAGCCGGTGGAGCGGCTGTGGCGCGAGGCCAAGGCGCGCGACGTCGCGATCGTGGTGCCCCGGCCGGGTGAGGCGGTCGACACGGCCGCCGTCCCGCCGGTGGAGGACTGGTGGGAGATCTCCGCCTGAGCGGGGCGTACAGTCCTACCGTGAGCAATCTGGAACGCGACCCGCGGGAGATCCGCTGCGGAGCCGAGGAGGGCACGGGCAGCGAGGTGCTGACCGGGCGCGAGGTGCCGCTGGGCGGTCCGCGCGCGATGCTGGTGAGCCGTACGCTGCCGCACGTGCACCGCCGGATGATCGGCGCCTGGTGTTTCGTGGACGCGTACGGGCCGCAGCGGGCGGCCATGCGCGTGCCGCCGCATCCGCACACGGGCCTGCAGACGGTGAGCTGGCTGATCGCGGGCGAGGTGCTGCACCGCGACAGTCTCGGCACTTTGCAGGAGATCCGCCCCGGGCAGCTGAACCTCATGACCGCCGGGCGCGGCATCGCGCACTCGGAGGAGTCGCCGGAGACCGTGCTGCACGGGGTGCAGCTGTGGGTGGCGCTGCCCGGCGAGCACCGCCACACCGGGCCGGGCTTCGAGCACCATCCGGCGCTGCCCGTGTTGTCCGGCACGGGGTTCGAGGCGATCGTCATCATGGGGTTGCTGGGCGGGGTCGCCTCGCCCGCGACCGCCTACAGCCCGCTCGTGGGCGCGCAGATCGCGGTCGGCGGGGTGTGCGAGGTGCCGATCGATCCCGCGTTCGAGCACGGCGTGCTGCTGCTCGACGGCGAGGTGGCCGAGCTGGAGCCCGGGGCGCTGACGTACCTGCCGCCGGGGCGGTCGCGGGTGCGGCTGTCGGGTCACGGGCGGGTGCTGCTCATCGGCGGGGAGCCGTTCGAGGAGGAGATCGTCATGTGGTGGAACTTCGTGGGCCGCTCACACGACGAGATCGTCGCCTTCCGCAAGGAGTGGATGGAGGGCGAGGGCTTCGGCGCCGTCGAGGGGTACGACGGCGAGCCGCTGCCCGCGCCCGTCCTGCCCGGCACGCCGCTCAAGCCGCGCGGCCGGGTCCGTTAGTCGACACGTTCTCAGCGGGTCCCGTCGCAGGGCGGGTCGGTGGTGATCAGGGCCTCGTGGGCGGCGCGCAGGCGGGCGGCGTCCGGTTTGGTGACCGCCCGGTCGTACGTCATCAGGCCGTTGATCTCGGTCTCGACGTCGGTGGTCTGGGTGTAGACGGCGGCGCTGAGCTGCTCGCACGACTGCAGCCGCCGGATCTCCTCGATCATGGACACGTACCGGGCGGTGAGGGCCTCGGGGTCGGGCTCGGCCGCGTAGCCCCAGCCGCCGCCGGACCAGGTGTGGCCGACCACGGGCAGGCTGAGCCCGCCGTACTCGCCGAGGACGTTCGCCCGGCCGCCCGACGGCTTGCCGGGGTTGCCGGGGCCCGGGTAGATGTGGAAGTCCTTGATGTCGCCGTTGCCGCCGTCCACGGCGCCGCAGCAGTTGACGCCGCTCATGTTGTTCACCAGCCGCGACGGGTCCCAGCTCTTGACCAGGTCGGCGATGCGGGCCTGGTCGTACTGGCCCCAGCCCTCGTTGAACGGCACCCACATGACGATCGACGGGCTGCTGCGGTGCTGGTCGACCATCTCCTTCAGCTCCGCCTCGAACTGCGCCCGGTCGGTGGTGCGGAAGGCCGACGGCATGTCCTGCCAGACCAGCAGGCCGAGCCGGTCGGCGTGGTGGTACCAGCGGTCGGGCTCGACCTTGACGTGCTTGCGCACGGCGTTGAAGCCCAGGGCCTTGGTCTGCTCCAGGTCGTACCGCAGGGCCTCGTCGGTCGGGGCGGTGTAGATGCCGTCCGGCCAGAAGCCCTGGTCGAGCGGGCCGATCTGGAAGACGGGCCGGCCGTTGAGCAGGATGCGGTGGCCGGAGACCTCGACGGATCTCATCCCGAAGTACGACTCCACCGAGTCCTTGCCGAGCCTGACCTCCAGGTCGTACAGGTGGGGGTCGTCGGGTGACCACAGCCGGGGGTCGGGCACGGGGAGGCGGAGCTCCTCGCCGACGGGGCCGCGTACGGTGCCGACCACGCGCCGGCCGTCCCTGGCGATCACGGTGGCGGTGCCCGGTGATCCCTGGACGGTGACGTACAGCGCCTCGCCGCGCAGGTCGGGCACGGTGTCCACGCGGTCGATCCGCTGGGCGGGGACCGGCTCGATCCAGACGCTCTGCCAGATGCCGGAGACGGCGGTGTACCAGATGCCGCTCGGATTGAGCCGCTGCTTGCCGATCGCCTGGGCGCCCTCGTCGGTCGGGTCGTACACGCCGACGACGAGTTCCTGCGGGCCGCCGCTCCGGATCGCGCCGGTCACGTCGGCGGTGATGCGGTCGTAGCCGCCCTTGTGGTCGGCCACCCGCCGGCCGTTGACGTAGACGGTGGCGTGCCAGTCGACGGCGTCGAGGTGCAGCAGCAGCCGCTCGCCGCGCCAGGTGCGGGGCACCTCGAACGTCCTGCGGTACCACATGCGGTCCTCGTGCCGGCCGACGCCGGACAGCTGCGACTCCACCGGGAACGGCACCACGACGCGCTCGGGCAGCTCACGCCCGACGGGCGCGGCCTCACCCTCCTCGGCGGGGGCGAACTGCCAGGTGCCGTTGAGGCTGCGCCAGCGGTCCCGGACGAGCTGCGGCCTGGGGTACTCGGGCAGCGGGGCGGCCGGATCGACCTCGGCGGCCCATCGGGTGCGCAGCACGTACGCGGAGGCGTTGACCACGGGGACGTAGGTGTAGGCAGGCAGCGGCGTGCCGTCGGCGTACGTGATGCCGTCGCCGTCGTAAGAGGTGCGGACGGTGGTGCCCGCCTTCGCGGGAACCGGATGCCGCAGCTTCAGCTCCACGGTCTCCGGCGTCCTGAGGACGGCGGAGGTCACCGGCCAGGCGGCGCCGCCGACGGTGAGCGCCAGCCGCTCGGCCGCCCCCTCGGGCAGCGGCGCCAGCGGCGCGTCGAACGTCAGCGTCGCGACGTCCCCGGCCTCTCCGAGCCGGGCGTCGCGCGGGCCGGGAGGCCGGAAGTCCTCGGGGACGGTGAACGCCTCCATCGGGACGATCGCCTTCGGCACGCTCGGGCTCTGCCAGCGCAGGCGCAGGTGGGCGCCGCCGTGGTGCTCGAAGTACTCGACCTTGACGTCGTACTTCCTGCCCGCCTCCAGGGCGATGGGCTCGCCGGTCTGCTCGACGTCCCAGTCGTCCACCCAGTGGTCGATGACCATCCGGCCGTCCACCCAGAGGCGGAACCCGTTGTCGCCGATCATCGAGAAGGTGTACGTCTCGGAGCGCGGGACCTCGATCCGGCCGGTCCACCGGACGGTGACGTCGTCCTCCCGGCCGGTCAGCTGCCGGAACACCGGGTTCAGGTCGGCCAGGTCGAGGTCGGGATCGACGACGCTCGCCTTGAGCTCGGCGAAGTCGAACCGGCCCGCCGCCGAGGCGAGGTAGTAGTCGCCGCGCAGCCCGTTCCGCTCGGGGGCGGCCGAGGCCGAGGCGGACGGTGCCTGTCCCACCAGGGACGACAGGGAGAGGAGCACGGCCAGCAATAACACGAGGCGCTCACGCAACACCGGAGGGGTCCTTTCGGGAGGCTCCGATCAAGGTTGGTTTGCGACCTTCAGTAAGCACCCGTTGAGCCGACCGGTCAATAGACCGAAATGTGCGGATGGTCGTAGTGGTTGGCCGTGGTGCCGCCGCGGTCGGACATCGGGCGCCAGGAGCCCGTCCTGACGTGCCAGATGCGCTGGCGGTAGATCACGTACATGATGCCGAGCCGTCTGGCGTTCTTGACGGCCCAGGCGGCGATCTCGTCGCCGCGCTCCAGCTCGGCCGCCGACGGCATCGCGCCGCCCTGGCTCAGCATGAAGTCGCACGCCCGGCCGAGCGGGTGCTCGCCGCCGTCCTGGATCGGCCGGTAACACCCGATCCCGAACGGCACCTCGAACCGGTCCTCGATGAGGTTCCTGACCAGGCGCATCCTCGGGGTGATGTTGTCGGGGCCGTCGGGAAGCTGCGGCACCCACGTGCCGTCGGGGCGGCGGATCCCCGGCGCGGTGTAGAGCAGGTCGATCCTGTCCTTGATCTTCTCGATCTGCCGCTCGGCCTTCTCCTTGCGTTCGCCCAGGTCCTCGACGGTCCGCCGCAGGTCGTCCGCGCGGGCCTCGGCCTCTTCGCCGGCCTGCCGGCGGGCGTCTCTGACCTCCGCGTAGCCGCGCACCCTGGCGTCCTGGACGTCGATGAGGTGCTGGCCCAGCGCCATCCGGCCGAGCAGCGCCGACGGGTCGCGATTGCCGGTCAGCAGGGCCAGTTGGCTGGGCTCGCCGCCGACGTACTGGGCGACGGCCATGGCTCTGAGGCTCGTGGAGTGGTGGTCGTAGACCTCCTGGGCGGCGGCCAGCTTCTCCCGCGCCGCCTTCTCCGCCTTCTCGGCCTTCTGGTGGGCGATGCGGCCGGCGTAGTAGTCCGTGATGAGCTTGTCGGCGTCCTTCTGGAGCTCCGACAACTCCTTCTTGAGCTGCTTCACCGCGGGTTTCGGCTCGGCCCGCGCCGACACCGCCGTGACCAGGAGCATCGCGGTGAGCGCGGCCGTGCCTGCGGTCATGGCCCGCCGTACCGCCACTCTTCTCCTCACCCCGAGCGCGCAGGGCAGGCTCCGGCCATGAGCTGGTCAGGCCAGGGGCGCCCTCTTTCGGACGCACGATAGTAGGAAATCGGTCGATCTTGCCCCTATTTCACGTCTTTTCGGTATCGCGACCCTTTCGCACCTTGCGGACGACGAGCCGGTGGGCGAGCAGCACGGATCCGGGCACCACCGCGAACCCCAGCAGGCTGGAGCCGAGCCCCAGGCCGATGCCGGCGTCCACCAGCCCGCCGCCTCCATCGCCACCGCCGCCGCCCCCGCCGTCGCCGTCGCTACCGCCGTCACCGCCGCCGAGCACCGGCAGGCCGAGCGAGACGCTGACCGAGACCTTCAGCAGCGGCTCCCGGGCCGGC
>NZ_POUD01000398.1 GCF_003236395.1 Nonomuraea aridisoli
CGCCCGCCTCCCCCTCGGCGCAGCCGAGCGCCTCCGCCGTGCGCACCGACGCCGCCGCGCTGGGCGACGTCACGCTCACCGTCTGGGACCAGGAGGTGCGCGGCGGCCAGGCCGCCCAGATGGAGCAGCTGAACAAGGCGTTCCAGGAGAAGTACCCCAACATCAAGCTCAACCGGGTGTCCCGCTCGTTCGACGACCTCAACACCACGCTGCGGCTGGCGCTCAGCGGCAACGAACCCCCTGACGTGGTGGAGGCCAACAACGGCCGCTCGTCGATGGGCGCGTTCGTCAAGGCCGGTCAGCTGCGCCCGCTGGACGCCTACGCCGAGGCGTACGGGTGGAAGGAGCGCTACCCCGAATCGGTGCTGCGCTACTCGCGCTACAGCGCCGACGGCAAGCTGTTCGGCGAGGGCAACCTGTACGGCCTGCCGCAGGTCGGCGAGGTCGTCGGCCTCTTCTACAACCGCGCCAAGCTGACGGAGCTCGGCATCCAGCTGCCGAAGACCTGGTCCGACTTCGAGACGGCGCTGGCCACCGCCAAGGCGGAGGGCGAGGTGCCGCTGCAGTTCGGCAACCTCGACAAGTGGCCGGCCGTCCACGTGTTCGGCACCGTGCAGAGCCGCGTCGTCCCGGCCGAGCAGATCAGCACGCTCGCCTTCGGCCGCAAGGGCGCCACGTGGAACACCCCGGAGAACACCCAGGCCGCCGAGCAGCTGGTGAGCTGGGTCGAGAAGGGCTACTTCGCCGACGGCTTCAACGGGCAGGGCTACGACGCGGCCTGGCAGGCGTTCGGCAAGGGGCGGGGCGTCTTCCTGATCGCCGGCACCTGGCTGCTGGCCGACCTGCAGAAGGCGCTCGGCGACGACCTGGGCTTCATGCTGCCGCCGGGCGCCGCGGCCGACGCGCCGCCGGTGGCGACCGGGGGCACGGGGCTGCCGTTCGCGATCACCGCCAAGAGCCCGCACCCGGACGCGGCGGCGGCGTACATCGACTTCATCACCAGCGCCGACGCGATGAAGGTGCTCACCGACACCGGCAACCTGCCGGTCGCCGACACCGCCGACCAGAGCGTGCCCGACGGGCCGCAGAAGGACGTCTTCACCGCGTTCGGCACGGCGAGCGCGGAGAACGGGCTCGTGCCGTACCTCGACTACGCCACCCCGACGTTCGCCGACACGCTGGGCGCGGCGCTGCAGGACCTGCTCGCCGGGAAGGCGACCCCGCAGGACTTCCTCGGCACCCTGGAGGAGGACTACAAGACGTTCGCCGAGAGCAACGGTTGAGCTCCAAGCCACGCGCGGCCGGCCCTCCGGGAGAGCCCCGCCGCGTCGCCTACCTGTACCTGCTGCCGGCGTTCGTGATCTACGCGGTGTTCCTGCTCTACCCGATCGGGCGCGCCGTGCAGATCTCGCTGTACGACTGGGACGGCCTGACCCTCGGCACCTGGGCGGGCCTGGACAACTACGTGGCCATCGTCGCCGACGAGGGGCTGCGGGCGGCGTTCGGGCACGCGCTCGTGCTGATCGTGTTCTACGCGCTCGGGCCGCTGGTCATCGGCCTGGCGCTGGCCGCGATCCTGCACCACGCCAAGGTGCGCGGCCTCGGCTTCTTCCGCACGGTCGTGTTCCTGCCACAGGTGATCGCCATGGTCGTGGTCGCGGTGGCGTGGCGGCGGGTGTACGCCCCCGACGGCTCGCTCAACGGCCTGCTGAGCGCGCTCGGCCTCGACGGGCTGACCCGTGGCTGGCTGGGCGACTACACCTTCGCGCTGCCCGCGGTCGGCGTGGTCGGCACCTGGTTCGAGACCGGGCTGGTGACGGTGCTGCTGCTGGCCGGGATGAGCCGCATCCCGCCGGAGTTGTACGAGGCGGCGCGGCTGGACGGCGCGGGCCCGGTGCGGGAGTTCTTCGCGGTCACGCTGCCGTCGGTGCGCGGCGAGATCGCGGTCGCGCTGACGCTGACGGTGATCGCCGCGTTGCGCACCTTCGACCTGGTGTACGTCACCACGCGCGGCGGCCCCGGCACCTCGACGACGGTGCCGTCGTACGAGGTCTACCACCGGGCCTTCGGGCTCGGCCAGGTCGGCTCGGCCGCGGCCGTCGGGGTCACGCTCACCGTGGTCATCTTCGCGATCTCGTTCGGGATCAACCGGTTCGCCGACAGGAGGGTCTCGTGATCTCGCGCGCCGAGCGGGCGGCCAACTACGTCATCCTGACGGTGTTCGCGGCGTTCGCGCTCTACCCGATCGTCGTCATCCTGTCGGCCGCGCTGGGCCCCGCCGACGCCGGCGGCACGGCCGGGCCGGCGAACTTCGCGGCGGCGTGGGAGATCGGCCGGTTCGGCACGTACCTGCGCACCAGCCTGGCGGTGTCGGCGTTCGTCGTGGTCGTCAGCGTGGTGTTGTCGATCATGAGCGGGTACGCCTTCGGCACGATGCGCTTCCGCGGCCGGACAGCGCTGTTCTACCTGTTCATGCTCGGGATCATGATGCCGAGCGAGGCCATCGCGGTGCCGCTCTACTTCGACCTGCGCTCCCTGGGGCTGACCGACACGTTCTGGGCGATCTCGCTGCCGCAGGTGGCGCTGTCGGTGGCGTTCGGCACGTTCTGGATGCGGGCCTACTTCCTGGCCTCGAACCGGGCGATCGTGGAGGCGGCGCGCATCGACGGGGCGTCGAGCTGGCGCATCCTGTGGCAGGTGCTGCTGCCGCCGGCCCGTCCCGCCGTCGTCACGCTGACCGTGCTGGTCTTCATGTGGACGTGGAACGAGTTCCTCATCCCGCTGATCATGGTGACCAAGGAGTCGCTGCGCACCGCGCCGCTGGGGCTGGCCTTCTTCCAGGGGCAGTACACCTCCGGCTTCACCCTGCTCGCGGCCGGCTCCGTCATCGTGGCGACGCCGGTCGTGATCTTCTACCTGTTCCTCCAGCGTCACTTCGTCCGCGGGCTGCTCCAGGGGGCGGTCCGCGAGTAACCACCCGGAGGTTGGATGCGTACCAGAACACGGGCAAGAAGACGAGCGGCGGCGGTCCTGGCGGGCGCGGCGGTCGCGCTCGCCGGCCTGCCGGCCGTCCCCGCCGCCGCCGACGAGCCCGCGGGCGGGCGCGCCGCGCCGGTCGACCTCGACGCGCTGTTCGTCGGCGCCCATCCCGACGACGAGGCGTCCACGCTGTCCACGCTCGGCCAGTGGAACGAGGAGCACGGCGTGCGCACCGGCGTGATCACGGTCACGCGCGGCGAGGGCGGCGGCAACGCGGTCGGCCCGGAGGAGGGCCCGGCGCTCGGCCTGCTGCGCGAGGCCGAGGAGCGGGCGGCCGTCGGCAAGGCCGGTGTGACCGAGGTGTTCAACCTGGACGACGTCGACTTCTACTACACGGTGAGCGCGCCGCTGACCGACCAGGTGTGGGGCGGCGACACGCTGGAGAAGGTGGTCCGGGTCGTCCGCCAGACCAGGCCCGAGATCCTGCTGACCATGGACCCGGCGCCCACGCCGGGCAACCACGGCAACCACCAGGAGGCGGCCCGGCTGGCCGTCGCCGCGTTCTACGCGGCCGCCGACCCGAAGGCGTTCCCCGAGCAGATCAGCCGGGAGGGGCTGAAGCCGTTCGCGCCCGCCCGGGTGCTCACCGGCGGCGCGCGCGGCGCCTCGCAGACCGGGCCCGACTGCGCCGCGACCTTCCGGCCGGACAACCCGGCGCAGAACGTCTTCGGCGTCTGGAGCGGGCGCGCCTCGGCGAGCCGGGGCACGACGTGGGCGGCCGTGGAGCGCGAGGCGCAGCGCACGTACGCCTCCCAAGGTTGGGCGTCCTTCCCCGACGTGCCGGCCGACCCGGCGCGGCTCGGCTGCGACTTCTTCACGCAGGTGGACGCGCGGGTGCCGTTCCCCGAGCCGGGCACCCCGGCGGCCGCCGCGCCGACCGCGATCCTCGACGGCTCGCTCACCAGGCCGGACGGCACGGTCCCGCTCGGCACCCGGCTCACCCTCGCGGCGGACGCCTTCGACGTGCGGCCGGGCACACCGTTCGAGGTCGAGGTGAGCGTGACGGCGCCGCCGCGCGAGCCGCTCGGCCGGTCGTCGGTCACGCTGCGCCTGCCGGAGGGCTGGCGGGCCGCGCAGGAGTCCCGTGACCTCGGACGGCTCGCCGCCGGGCGTACCGGGTCGTCCTCGTTCACGGTGACGCCGCCGGAGGGGGCCACCGGGCGGGCCAGGATCGGGGCGGCGCTCACCACCGAGCGGGGAGGCGGCTACACCGACCGGCAGGTCGAGGTCAGCCCCGCCGTACGGGCGGCGCAGCAGCCGCTCCCCCAGGTCGCCCAGTACGAGGAGTGGACGGCCGACGTGGGCGTCGCGCAGCTGCGCGGCCTGGTCACGCCGGTGCTCACGCTGCCCTCGGGCGGCAGCCGCGAGATCGGCGTCGTGGTCACGAACGTCAGCGACGACGCCCAGTCCGGTGTCGTCCGGCTGGAGCTGCCCGCCGGGTTCACCGCCGACCGCGCCGAGGCGCCGTACCGCGATCTCGCCCCGGGGGCGGAGACGACGGTGCCGTTCACGGTGACGAACTCCGACCCGTCGCTGAAGACGTCCAACGAGGGCGGCGACTACGCCTACACGCTCACCGTCACCAGCGGGGACGGCACGAGCAGCAGCCGGCCCGCCCTGGAGCTGGTGCCCGCGGCGACCGTGCCCGAGGCCGCCGCCGCGCCCGCCGTGGACGGCCGGGAGGCCGAGGGCGAGTACGCCGGGCCCGCCCTGGACCTCTCCCGGCTGTGGGAGGGCAGCGCGTGCTCCTCGGCCGCCGACTGCTCCGGCACGGCCAAGGTCGCCTGGCACGACGACACGCTCTTCCTCGTCGTGCACGTCAGGGACGACGTGCCGGGCACGCGCCTGGACGCCTCCGACTGCAAGCGCCACTGGCGCACCGACTCCGTCGAGGTGGCCGTCGACCCGCGCGGCTCCTCCGAGAACACGTCCACGACGTTCAAGGCGGCGGTGCTGCCGGTGACGGCCGAGGGCCCGCCGTGTCACCTGCGCGACGCCGACAACCGGCAGGGGCCGGGCGAGGAGACGGCGCCCGGGATGCGGGTCGCCTCGACGGTGTCCGGCGGCTCGTACGTGGTGGAGATGGCGATCCCGATGGAGGTCCTGCCCGGGGCCGTCGACCCGGATCGGCTCGGGCTGAACATCCTCGTGTACGACTCCGACACCCAGGACAAGACCGGCCAGACCAGGATCGGATGGTCGACGTGGGGCGGGCTGCAGGGTGATCCGTACCGGTGGGGGGTGGCCACGCTGACCGGCTACCGGCCGCCGGCCGACCGGCCCGAGACGCCGCCGGAGCCGGTGATCCCGGACACCGCGCTGTCCAGCCTGGACTCGCCGCAGTCGCTGGAGCAGGCGGTACGGGTCCACGTGCCGCCGACCGGCCCCGCGGCCGGGCCCGCGCGGACGGGTGAGGCCGTCTCGGCCACGGTCGCCGGCGACACGGTGGAGGTGAGGGTGCGCGCCGCCGCGCCCGGGCGGGCGCACCTGTTCGTCCGCGACGCGCAGGGCACGGCGGGCAGCCGCGTCGTCACCGTGTCCCGCCGGGGGACGACGACCGTGGAGGTGCCGCTGACCCGCGCCGTGGGCGATCGGGCGACGGTGGTGGCGGGGTGGCAGGCACACGACGGCGGCGGCACGGCCGCCTCCCAGGTGCCCCTCCGCTGACCGCGGCGCCGGCCGGGCCGATGCGGTGCTCCGTGCCGGCCCGGCCCCTCAGGCGGGTCCGCTGCCCGTTCCGGCGCCTCCGTCATGGGTTGTCGTCGCCGGGGCGGCGGTGGGGGAAGGGCCACGGGTTCGGGCGGCAGCGGCCCAGCGACTTCGACTGCTGCGTCATGACCGGGGCCAGGCGGCCGGGCCCCGGGCAGGGGCGGTGGCGGTGCCCGAGGCCGTGACCGACCTCGTGGCTGATCACGTAGTGGCGGTAGGCGTCGAGGTCGCCGCCGTACTGCCGGACGCCCTTCGCCCAGCGCAGGGCGTTGATGACCGAGCGGCGGCCGTTCCAGCAGGACAGCTCGCCGCCGGTGCGCATCGGCTTGCACTCGCGGTCGGTCAGGCGGGGGCTGGACAGGGAGACGCGCAGCCGCACCGGCGGGCGGTCCACGCGGCGGAAGCGGCCCCAGCCGCGGATGTCGTTGAGCGTCCGGTGCACCTCGTCGGCGAACGAACGCGGGTCGAACGGCAGCCCGTCCTCCACCTCGACCAGGTACCGGATCACCTTGCCCCGGCCGGGCCTGGCGGGGGCCTCGCCGCGCACGACGGTGTAGCGGCCGGAGGCGGAGTGCGGGACCCGCAGGTTCTCGCGTTCCCGGGGCGCCAGCGGCGGGGGCGGTGGG
>NZ_POUD01000399.1 GCF_003236395.1 Nonomuraea aridisoli
CACGCGTAAGATCGTCGGCAGCGTCAGATGTGTATAAGAGCCAGGCCCAGCCCCACACCAACCAGCCACAGGAACCCCCACGGCCTCCCACCGACCAGCCACAGGTGACCGCACAGGCTCGCACTGAGCAGCCGCTGGAGCCCGCACGGGCTAGCACCGAGCGGTCGGAGGTGACCGCACAGGCCCGCACCGACCAGCCGCAGGAGCCCGCACGGGCTCGCACCGACCAGCCACAGGTGACCGCGCAAGCCCGCACCGAGCGGTCGGAGGTGACCGCGCAGGCCCGCGCCGAGCCGCCAGGGGAAACCACACCAGCCCGCACCGCGAACGCGCGCGGAACCACCGCGCGGGTCTCCCCAGGTGTGTCGGTGTATCGGAAGGGTGAGGCGCGGGCGGTCGACGAGGGCGACGTGTTCGCGTACCGGGAAGATCGGGTGGTGACGGCGCGGCAGTTGGCGGCTGACGCGCGGGCCGGGGACGAGATCGCGCTGCGGGCGATGCGCCGGGCCGGACGGGCGATCGGCATCGCGATCGCCTCCGCCACGCACCTGTGCGACCTCGACCTGGTCACGATCGGCGGCGGGCTCTCACAAGCGGGGGAGCCGTTGTTCGGCCCACTGGAGGAGGCGCTGCGCGAGCACGCCAGGATGGGGTTCGCTCAGCGCGTCAAGGTCGTGCCCGCCGCACTCGGCCAGGAGGCCGGCCTGGTCGGCGCCGCCGCTCTCCTCCTGGCCGATGACACCTACTGGCCCGCTTGACCCCCGTACGCCCACCCGCGACGTCCGTACGTCGGCCCGCCTGACGCCTGTACGCCGGCCCGCGACCTTCCTACGCTGGCCCGCTTGTCTCATGTACGTCGGCCTGCGGCTTTCGTACGCCGGTCCGCCTCCGTACGTCGGCCCGGGCGGCCCGATACGTCGGACTCAGTAGCTTAGGGGAAGTATGCGGCGGCGGGGTCAGGCGGCGGGTTTGCGGGGTTGGAAGAGCCAGGCGTCGAAGAGGGGGTTGAGGTCCTTGCCGGACATGCGTTCGGCCAGGTCGATGAACTTCTCCGTCGTGACGTGACCGTAGCGGTGGTCGGCGGCCCACGTGCGGAGCAGCTTGAAGAACGTCTCGTCGCCGATGGACCTGCGCAGCGCGTGCAGGGTCATCGCGCCGCGGGTGTAGACCGACTGGTTGAACAGGTCGTCGGGCTTGGCCCGCCCGGGCGGATACGACCACATCGGATCGCTCTCGGGCCGGTCGTTGAACTCCGTGAAGAACTCCTCCACGGTCTTCCTGCCCTTGTGCTCGGACCACAGCCACTCGGCGTACGTGGCGAAGCCCTCGTTGAGCCAGAGGTCCTTCCACCGCCAGATGGTCAGGCTGTTGCCGAACCACTGGTGGGCGAGCTCGTGGGCGACGATCACCTCGTCGGGGTCGAAGCCGCCGTAGAGGGGCTTGGTCTGGTTCTCCAGCGCGTAGCCCGCGGTGTAGTTGTCGATCACGCCGCCCGTCGAGGAGAACGGGTAGGGCCCGAAGACCTTGGCCCAGTGGTCGGTGATCTCGGCGGTGGAGGTGTAGAGCCGGTCGAGCCCGCTCTTGAACGCCGGGTCGGTGGCGGCCAGCGTGGGGATGCCCGCCGCGCTCTTGCCCTGGCGCAGGTCGAACTTGCCGAGCGTGGCCGTCGCGAGGTACGTCGCCATCGGATGACGCTCGCGCCAGCGGAAGGTGGTCCTGCCGCCGGCGGTCTTGGGCCGCCCGACCTGCTCGCCGTTGGCCAGCGCGGTCAGCCCGGCGGGCACGGTGATCTCGAAGGAGTAGGTCGCCTTGTCGGCGGGATGGTCGTTGCTCGGGAACCAGGTCTTGGAGCCGTCGGGCTCGGAGGCCACGAACGCGCCGTCGGAGGTCGCCATGAAGCCGAACGTGCCGAGGTTGCCGGTGTCCTTCGCCGGGTTGGGCACGCCGTCGTAGGTGACCTCGACGGTGAACTCGTCGTTGGCGTCGATGGGTTGCCCGGGCCGCACGGTCAGCTCGTCGCCCTGCCGGCTGAACGTCGCGGGCTCGTCGTCGATGCGCACCTTGCGCACGTGGAGCCCGGCCAGGTCGAGGTTGAAGCTGGACAGGCCCTGCGTGGCGGCGGCGCGGATGGTGGCCACGCCCTCGAGCCGCTTGGTGGCGGGCGTGTAGTCGACGTCGAGGTCGTAGTGGGCGACGTCGTAGCCGCCGTTGCCGTCCTGGGGGAAGTCGGGGTCGCCGATGCCGGGCGCGCCCGGGCGGTACGCCGCTTCGGTGTGGTGCACCGCGGGCGGGGTCGGCTCGTCGGTGAGCGAGCAGCCGACCACGCTGCCGAGCACGACGAGCGCGACCACTCCACGCCTGTTGAAACGCATAAGTGACGAGCCCCCTTCAGATCGTGACCAGAATCTTACGCTGGGTCACGCACTGCCGACGACTCGTCACCTGAGCTGCCCCTACAGGTTGCCCCGTCGCTCCTGCTCGCGCTCGATCGCCTCGAAGAGCGCCTTGAAGTTGCCCTTGCCGAACCCGAGCGAGCCGTGCCGTTCGATGAGCTCGAAGAAGACCGTGGGCCGGTCCTGCACCGGCTGGGTGAAGATCTGCAGCAGGTAGCCGTCCTCGTCGCGGTCGACCAGGATGTGGCGCTTCTTCAGCTCCTCGATGGGGACGCGCACCTCGCCGATGCGCCCACGCAGCTCGGGGTCGTCGTAGTAGGAGTCGGGAGTGTCCAGGAACCGCACGCCGGCCGCCCGCATGTGGTCGACCGTGGTCAGGATGTCGTTGGTGGCGAGCGCGATGTGCTGCACGCCCGGCCCGCCGTAGAACTCGAGGTACTCGTCGATCTGCGACTTCTTGCGGCTGACCGCCGGCTCGTTGAGCGGGAACTTGACCTTGCGGGTGCCGTCGGCCACGACCTTCGACATGAGCGCGGAGTACTCGGTGGCGATGTCGTCGCCGATGAACTCGGCCATGTTCGTGAAGCCCATCACCTTGCGGTAGAACTCCACCCACTCGTCCATCTTGCCCAGCTCGACGTTGCCGACGCAGTGGTCGATCGCCTGGAACAGCCGCCCCGTCCTGGTGGCGGGCGGGGCCACGAGCGGCTCCGCGGGCGTGTAGCCCGGCAGGTAGGGCCCGTGGTAGTTGGACCTGTCGACCAGCGTGTGCCGCGTCTCGCCGTACGCGGCGATGGCCGCGAGCGTCACCTTGCCGTGCTCGTCCTCCAGCGTGTACGGCTCCACCAGCCCCTTGGCCCCGTTGGCCACGGCGTGGGCGTAGCCGGCCTCCACGTCGGGCACCTGGATGGCCAGGTCGATCACTCCGTCGCCGTGCTCGGCCACGTGCCGCGCCAGGTCGGTGCCCGGCCGGATGGAGGCCCGGAACTCGAACGTGGCGCTGCCCGAGGTCAGCACGTACGCGGCCGCGTCCTTGCTGCCGTTCTCCGGCCCGCGGTAGGCCACCAGCTTCATGCCGAACGCGGTCGAGTAGTAGTGGGCCGCCTGCCTGGCGTTGCCCACGGCGAACACCACGGCGTCCATGCCGTTAACCGGAAAGACATCACTCATGCTCACAACTGTCGAATTTCCTGGACGAGTTGCGCAAGAGTTACCTCAACGAGTGGACAATCTGCCTAGTTGATCGCCGGATTCTCCGGTAAATCTGTACAGCATGACAATCGACGAGCTCGACGCCCGGCTGATCACCCTGCTGACCGAGGAGCCCCGGCTGGGCATGCTGGAGTGTTCGCGCCGGCTCGGCGTGGCCCGCGGCACGGCGCAGGCCCGCCTCGACCGGCTGATCGACCGGGGCGTCATCACGGGCTTCGGGCCCGACGTCTCGCCCGCCGCACTCGGCTACCACGTCACCGCGTTCGTCAGCCTGGAGATCAGGCAGGTGGCCGGGCACGATCCGGTGGCCGACCGGCTGGCCCGCATCCCCGAGGTGCTGGAGGTGCACACCATCACCGGCGGCAGCGATCTGCTCTGCCGGGTGGTCGCGCGGACGAACTCGGATTTGCAACGGGTTATCGATGTGATCGTTGATGTTCAAGGCGTACTCAGGACTAATTCGATCATCGCCCTTGACACTCCGGTTCCCTACCGAGTGTTGCCATTGGTCGCCGATGTTCCGCGCCGGGAAGGCCGCCGCCCGTCGTAGTATCAGCGGGGGACGAGGCACCATTATCGATCGTTTACCCTTGGCATTCGCCCAGGCTGCGGGGATCGGGCGACGCTTGACGAGGGGAGTCAGGGGTGCGGAGTGGTGGTGGAAACGGAATGCGAAAACGGCGGATTATCCGGCTTGTACTGATTTCATTCGGTGCCGGAATCCTCGTGCTGGCCGGTCTTTTCGCCATTGCCTGGGCGATGACGCCGATCCCGGACACAACGCAGAAACAGGCGACCGCGCAGGGTTCTGTGATCTATTACCGCGACGGCAAGACCGTGCTCGCGCGGCAGGGCGTCAACCGCAGCAGGGTCGATCTCGCGCAGGTGCCGCAGCACGTGCGCGACGCGGTCATCGCCGCCGAGAACCGCTCCTTCTACGACGACGCCGGCGTCTCGCTCAAGGGCACCGCCCGCGCCGTCTGGTCCACGTTCACGGGGCAGCAGCTCCAGGGCGGCTCCACCATCACCCAGCAGCTCGTCCGCAACTACTACAGCGGGCTGAGCCAGGAGCGCTCGGTCACCCGCAAGTTCAAAGAGATCCTCATCGCGATGAAGGTCGACCAGTCCAAGCCGAAGGACTGGGTGCTGGAGCAGTACCTCAACACGATCTACTTCGGCCGCGGCGCCAACGGCGTGCAGTCGGCCGCCCGCGCCTACTTCGGCAAGGACGTCGGCGACCTGACCGTGGCCGAGGGCGCCTACCTCGCGGCGGTCATCCAGCAGCCGAGCCGCTTCGCCGACCCCCAGGGCGCCGACCTGGAGGCGGTCAAGGTGCGCTGGCAGTCGGTGATCGAGGCGATGGCGCAGACCGGCGCGCTGACGCCCGAGCAGGCCGCCGCCGAGCGGTTCCCCGAGCTGGCGCCGCCGAAGAAGCCGTTCGAGCTCAGGGGCCAGGCCCAGCACATGCTGGAGCAGGTCACCGCCGAGCTCAACCGCCGCGGCTTCACCAACGAGGACATCAACAGCGGCGGCCTGAAGGTCGTCACCACGTTCGACAAGAAGCTCATGCAGGCCGCCGAGCGCGCGGTGGAGGACCTGCTGCCCGACTCCACCCCGAAGCAGGTCCGTACGGGCCTGGCCGCCGTCGACCCCGCCACCGGCGAGGTCGTCGCCTTCTACGGCGGGCGCCCCGCGCAGGTGAAACACTTCGACAACGCGTTCTCGGCCAAGGTGATGGCCGGGTCGACGTTCAAGCCGTACACCCTGGCCGCGGCCCTCGACAACGGGTTCGACCTGTCCACCCGCGTCGACGGCAACTCGCCGCTGCGGGTGGCCTCGGCCTCGAAGGCCATCCCGAACGACAACGACCGCTCGTACGGGCTCATCAACCTGGTCAGCGCCACCCAGAACTCCGTCAACACCGCGTTCGTCGACCTCGGCCAGAAGGTCGGGCTCGACAAGGTGGCCAAGACGGCCGAGCTGGCCGGCATCCCCGCCGCCCAGCTGGAGCCCCACCAGGCGGCCGCCTCGTTCCCGCTCGGGGTGGCCTCGGTGAGCGCCGTGCAGAACGCCTCCGGGTTCGCCACGTTCGCCAACAAGGGCGTCCACATGGAGGCCCACGTGGTGCGGTCGGTCACCGACGCCCAGGGCCGTGAGCAGGTCGTCGAGCCGACCGCCACCAAGGTGGTCGGGGAGCAGGCCGCCGCCGACGCCACGTACGCGATGGAGCAGGTCGTCAAGTACGGCACCGGCACCGCCGCCCGGCTCTACGACCGCCCGGTGGCCGGCAAGACGGGCACCACGGACGACTCGAAGTCGGTCTGGTTCAACGGCTACACGCCGCAGCTCGCGGTGGCGGTCAACATGTTCCGCGACGACAACGCCACCGTCACGATCCCCGGGTACGGCACGCAGTTCGGCGGTTCGCTGCCGGCGCAGATTTGGCGGGCGTTCATGGCCGAGGCCATGGAGGGCAAGCCGGTCGAGGAGTTCCCCGAGCCGTCCGACTACGGCTACTCCTCCGGTTACGACACTCCTGAATACGACAGCGACGTCCCCGACCCCGGCTACACCCCTCCGACCGACTCGGACGAATGGGACGTCCCCGAGCCCGACGGCGGCCCCTCGTTCACCGACGAGCCCGACCTGGACAACCCGGACGACCGTGCCCGCCAGGACATCGAGCCGGAACTGACGGACCCGCCGGCCATCAACCTCCCCGACGACCCCTGGCTCCAGGACGACCGCACCGCCC
>NZ_POUD01000039.1 GCF_003236395.1 Nonomuraea aridisoli
GGGCGGGCAGGGGCGCGCGGCGCACCCGGTCGAACCGGGCGCACGTCACCTTGCCCTCGAAGTCGACGACGACCGCCCACCAGCCCTCGCCGTCGAGGGCGGCGAGGTCGGAGGTCACGTCGCGCAGACCGGTCGCGAGGTGTTGCCCTAAGGCGGCGAAACCGTCGTGCACACCCGCCATTCTCCCAGGAGCTCCACCAGCTCCAGCGCGGCGGGCAGCGGCGACTCCGGCAGCGCGGCGTGGACCTGCCGTACGGGCCGCGTGCCGCGCAGCGGCCGGAGCACCAGATCGCGCGGCACGCCACGCGCGGCGAGCTCCGGCACGAGCGTCACCCCGAGCCCCGCCGCGACGAACCCGAACTTGCCCGTCCACTCCGCCACCCGCAGCCCGGTGCGCGGGGTGAAGCCGGCCGCCGCGCACGCCGTCATCAGCACGGTCGGCTGTCCGCTCGGCGCGGCCTCGATCCAGCTCTCGTCCGCCAGGTCGCGCAGGTCGACGTCCGGCTCGGCGGCCAGCCGGTGGCCGGCGGGCAGGGCGACCAGCAGCCGGTCCGCGCCGAGCGGCACGGTGCGGGCGCCCTCGGCGGGCAGGCCGGCCGGGTAGTCGCTGATCACGGCCACGTCGAGCGCGCCCGCGCGCAGCCGGTCCATCAGGGCGGCGCTGAGCCCCTCGGTCACCCGGGGCTCGACGCCGGGGTGCCGCTCGGCGAGGCGTTTGAGCGCGCCGGGCACGAGGGCGACGTTGGCGGTGGCGAACGCGCCGACGCGCAGCGTGCCGCCCGTCCCGCGGTGGAGGGCGGCCAGGTCCTCCGCGGCGCGGTCGAGGCGGTCGAGCACGGCGACGGCGTGCCGGTGCAGCACCCGCCCGGCGGGCGTCAGGCGCACGCCCCTGGCCAGGCGTTCGAAGAGCGGGCCGCCGGCGGCGCGTTCGAGCGCGGCGACGCGGCGGGAGACCGCCGACTGGGTGTAGCCGAGCAGTTCGGCGGCGGCCGTGAACGAGCCGCTCATGGCGACCTCGTCCAAGAGCCGCAGGGCGGCTGTGTCGAAGTCATTCGTCTCGGGCATGGCTGGCATGCAATCTAGTCGGTGGTGGAATACCGCGCATACCGCTTCACTGGCCGCATGATTGCTTTTCTCGGACAGGGGCGCATGGGCGTCCCGATGGCCCGGCGGCTGACGGAGGCCGGGCACGAGGTGACGACGTGGCGGCGCGGCACGGGCATTCCGGTCGCCGAAGCGGTGCACGGGGCAGAGCTGGTCATCACGATGTTGAGCGACCCGGCGGCGGTGCGCGAGGTGCTGACGGCGGCGCTGCCGGGGCTCGCCCCCGGGGCGACGGTGGTGGAGATGTCCACGATCGGCCCGGAGGCCGTGCACGGGCTGCGCGCGCTGCTGCCGCCGTCGGTGGGGCTGGTGGACGCGCCGGTGCTGGGCAGCGTGGGTCCGGCGGCCGAGGGCACGCTGACCGTGCTGGCCGGCGGTGACCTGTCGGCCTGCCGCGAGGTGCTGTCCGTCTTCGGGACGGTGCGCGAGGCCGGGCCGCTGGGGGCGGGCGCGGCCATGAAGCTCGCCGTCATGAGCGCGCTGGTGCCCGCCCAGGTGCTGGTGGCGGAGACGTACGCGTACGCGGAGGCGCACGGCGTCGATCCGGGCGCGCTCGCCGGCGTGCTGGCGGGCACCCCGCTGGGCGCGTTGGCCGAGCGGCTGCGCGAGCCGGCGCCCGAGACGCGGTACGCGCTCGCGCACGCCGCCAAGGATCTGGAGCTGGCCGCCTGGGAGGGCGCCGGGCTGGCCTCGGCCGCCCGGGCCCGGCTGCGGGAGGCCGTGGCGGCGGGCCTGGGCGGCCACGACCTGACGGCCGTCACCGCGCACGTCCGCGCCGCCACCCTGGGGACGGGCAGGCGGCGGGCCGTGCCGCTCAACCTCGCGACCGTGCCCGCCACGAACGGCGCCTACTCGCACGCCGTCCGCGCCGGCGACACGCTCTACGTCTCCGGCCAGGCCGCCCTCGACGAGCGGGGGAACGTGGTCGGCGCGGGCTCCATGGCGGCGCAGGCCGAGTACGTCTTCCAGCTCATCGGCCGCATCCTCGCCGATCAGGGCGCCACGTTCGCCGACATCGCGTTCATCCGGACGTACCTGACCGACATGGAGGACCGGGCCGAGTACGGGAAGGTGCGCCGGAAGTACATCACCGGCACGCCCCCGGCCAGCACGACCGTGGAGGTGTCGAAGCTGTTCGTGCCGGGGCTGCTGCTGGAGGTGGACCTGATCGTGGCCCTGCCCGCCGCCCTGCCCGCCTGAGTCAGTCCAGGGGGCCGGTGACCGACTCCGCCGCCGCCACGACGCCGCCCTCGGCGACCAGGCGCACGGCGGCGTCGATCTCCGGGGCCAGGAACCGGTCGGGGCCCGGCGCGGGCACGGTCTCGCGCAGCGCCCTGACC
This sequence comes from Nonomuraea aridisoli, assembly GCF_003236395.1. Taxonomy (GTDB): domain Bacteria; phylum Actinomycetota; class Actinomycetes; order Streptosporangiales; family Streptosporangiaceae; genus Nonomuraea; species Nonomuraea aridisoli. The sequence goes on from NZ_POUD01000039.1 coordinate 2,445, forward strand.
ACGGCCGCCGTCGCCGGCGCGGGCTCCAGGGGGGCGCGCAGGTCGATCGCGCGGGCGGCGGTGAGCACCTCGATCGCGAGCACGCGGGTGAGCCCGTCGACCGACCTGCGCAGCTTGCGCGCGGCCGACCAGCCCATGGACACGTGGTCCTCCTGCATGGCCGAGCTCGGGATGGAGTCGACGCTCGCGGGCACGGCGAGGCGCTTCATCTCGGAGACGATGGCGGCCTGGGTGTACTGGGCGATCATGTGGCCGGAGTCGACGCCCGGGTCGGCGGCCAGGAACGCCGGCAGCCCGTGGTTGCGGGCCACGTCGAGGAAGCGGTCGGTACGCCGTTCGGACATGGAGGCCAGGTCGGCCGCCGCGATGGCGAGGAAGTCGAGCACGTAGCCGAGCGGCGCCCCGTGGAAGTTGCCGTTGGACTCCACGCGGCCGTCGTCGAGCACGGCGGGGTTGTCGACGGCGCTGGCCAGCTCCCACCCGGCCACGGCGGCGGCGTGCGCGATCGTGTCGCGGACGGCCCCGGCGACCTGCGGGGCGCAGCGCAGGGAGTAGGCGTCCTGGACGCGGGCGCAGTCGGCGGGGTCGCGGTGGCTGGCCACGATGGCGGAGCCGCGCAGGATCGACGCCATGTTGGCGGCCGAGCGCGCCTGGCCGGGATGGGGGCGCAGCGCCTGCAGCTCGGGGGCGAACACCCGGTCGGTGCCGAGCAGCGCCTCGACGCTCATCGCGGCGCTCACGTCGGCGGTCCTGACCAGCGTGGTGAGGTCGTGGATGGCCAGGATGAGCATGCCGAGCATGCCGTCGGTGCCGTTGATCAGCGCCAGGCCCTCCTTGGCGGCCAGCTCGACGGGCTCGATGCGGGCCTGCTTGAGCGCCTCGGCGGCCGACACGACATTTCCGGATTTGTCGCGTACGACGCCTTCGCCCATCAGGGTGAGCGCCACGTGGGCCAGCGGCGCGAGGTCGCCGGAGCAGCCCAGGCTGCCGAACTCGTGCACGATCGGCGTGATGCCCGCGCTGATCAGGGCGGCCAGGGTCTTGGCGGTGGTCGGCCTGATGCCGGTGTGGCCGGTGGCCAGGGTGTGCAGGCGCAGCAGCATGAGGGCGCGCACGACCTCGGTCTCCACCTCGGGGCCGCTGCCCGCCGCGTGCGAGCGCACCAGCGAGCGCTGGAGCTGGGCGCGCAGCTCCGGGTCGATGTGCCGGGTGGCGAGGGCGCCGAACCCGGTCGAGATGCCGTACGCGGGCACCGGGCTCTCGGCCAGCTCGTCCACCCGCTGGCGGGCCGCCGCGACGGCGGCGATGGCGTCGTCGGTGAGCCGCACGGGGGCTCCGTGGCGGGCCACCTCGATGACCTCGTCGAAGCTGAGCGGCTCGGGGCCGACGTTCACGACTTCGTTGTCGCGCATGTGTGCGTCTCTCTCGTTCAGGTAACCGGCGTAGCCGATGTTAGCTCCTTACCGGAGAACAGCGCCGCCAGCCCCTGCCTGCCCTCGTCGGTGAGCACCACCGCCCTCGGGACCGCGCCCCGCCGGTACCAGCCGCGTTCGAACAGCGTCCGCGCGATCGCCGCCCCGAGCGCGCCGCCGAGGTGGGAGCGGCGCTCGGTCCAGTCGAGGCACTCGGGAGCGAAGCGCCGCCGCGACCCGCGCGCGCCCGCGACGTCCACGCCGAGGCCGGACAGCAGCCGCTCCCCCCGCTCCGTCAGGTCGCAGGCCGCGTAGTGGCCGCCCTCCCTGAGCCGGTCGAGCAGCCCCACCCCGGCGCGGCCGGCGAGGTGGTCGTAGCAGGTGCGGGCCTCCTCCAGCAGCCGGGCCTGCCGGGACTGGCGCAGCGAGCGCACCGGCGGGCGGGCGCTGATCGTGGCCAGCGACTCCAGCACCTCGGCCACCTCGTGCCCGGCCAGGCGGTAGTAGCGGTGGCGGCCCTGGGGGACGACGTCGACGAGCCGGCCGTCGAGCAGCCGCGCCAGGTGGGCGCTCGCGGTGGCGGCGCTGACCCCGGCGACCCGGGCCAGCTCCCCCGCCGCCAGGGCGCGCCCGCCGAGCAGCGCGGTGAGGATCGCCGCCCTCGTGGGGTCGGCGATGAGCGCGGCGACGGGCGCGATGTCGGCGTCACGGGCGAAGTACTCCATGCTCACGACGCTAGTACGCCGACGTTTCGCCCCGCGTCGAAGGGTCCCGGGTCAGTGCCGGTCGAGGGCCTTCCGGATCACGTCGCGGGCGCGGTCCATCAGCGCGAGCGGCGTGCCCATGAGCAGGTTCTTGGCCGCCGACTCGGTGCCGGGACGCGGGCGCGACGGCGCCAGCGACTCCGCGGCCCGCACCGCCGCCGCCATGGCCCGCCGCTCCATGGCGGTGGTGCCGGCGCGCAGCCGGGCGAACTCGTAGCGCTCCTCGCTGCGCGCGTGCGCCGTCACGGCGGTGCGCAGCCGGGCCAGGCCGTCCCAGAAGCCGGGGTCGTCCACGCCCTTCTTGTGCAGTTCGAGGAGCAGGCGTTTGGCGCGGTTCTCCTCCTCCAGCCGGTCGGCCACGACGCCCTGGCCGTTGTCGAGCTTCTTGCGCGCGTACGGATGGACGATCTCCTCCTCCGCCGTCTCGTGCACCGACAGCGCCCGCGTCAGCCGGTCGAACGCCGCCGCGACCTTCTCCGGCGGCGCCTGCTCCACCTCGTCGAACAGGTCCCTGATCTGGCCGTGCTGCGCCATCAGCAGCTCGATGACATCTTGTTCACGCACCCCAGCGGCCTACCCGGCACACAGTGCGACACGCCCCGCCTTACCGAACGCGGGCCGTTCGGGGAGCGAACGCGGAGGTTGCCCGCCCCGGCCCCGGGTAGGCGCAGCGACATGGCCTTCGACCCACTCCAGGAGCGGGGAATCCCGCTGGACGAGCAGCTGCGCGACTGGCGGGAGCTGAACGTCACGCCCATCGACCCCGACCGCTGCGACCCGTACACGCGGTGCCGGATCATCACGATGAACGGGATCGAGACCGAGGCGATCCTCTTCAGCCACCACATGGCCCGCCACTGCCGCGACCTGGAGGTCAAGCAGCGGCTGGCGCGCGTGCGCTACATCGAGGCGCAGCAGCAGAAGGTCGTCAACTGGCTGCTGCCGGGGGCGTCGTCGGTGCTGGAGACGACGATCGCCTACGAGCAGGTGGCCGTCGACCTGACCGCGTGGGTGGCCCGCATGGAGCCGGACCTGCGGCTCAAGCAGGCCTACCAGTTCGGCGTGCTGGAGGACTTCGACCATCTCTACCGGTACGCCAACCTGTACGAGATGATCGAGCACCGCAAGGCGGAGCAGATCGTCGACCAGCTCACCGAGGTCATGCCGGGGCGGCCGACGTACCTGCACCACCGCGACCCGATGGACAACGTGCGCGAGCCGTACCAGCGCCGGGTCACCGAGCCGCTGTCGCGCCTGCACGCGCTGACCATCACGGCGGCCGAGCAGCAGACGATGAACTTCTACATGAACGTCGGCCCGATGTACATGGAGCCCATCGCCCGCCAGCTCTACCAGGAGATCGGGCTGATCGAGGAGGAGCACGTCACCCACTACGAGTCGCTGGTGGAGCCCGGCGAGAGCTGGTGGGAGCGGCTGCTCAACCACGAGTACAACGAGTGCTACCTGTACTACTCCTTCATGGAGACCGAGAGCGACCCCAAGGTGCGCAACATCTGGGAGCTGCACCTCAACATGGAGCTGGAGCACCTGCGGCTGGCGGCCGAGATGTTCCGGCGCTTCGACGGGCGCGACCCCGACCAGGTGCTCGCCCCCGCGCTGCCGCCGCCGGTGACGTTCGAGCCGAACAAGGGCTACATCCGCGACCTGCTCGCCACCCAGATGGACCTCACGACCCTGGGCACCGGCTACGTACGGGAGGCCCACGAGCGGTTCGAGAAGATGCAGGAGGCGGTCATGGGCGGCGAGAGGCCGCCGTCGGAGCGCGTCGTCGACGAGAACCGGGCGATCTCCGGGGAGGAGTACCGCCTGCAGACCGAGGGCCCGCACCCGGCCGGACTGCAGGTCAGCCGGTAGGTCCGGTGTCCGGCGAGCCGGCGGGCGAATTCCGGTTTGGGGACTCGGCCAGGATTCGCTAGAGTTCTCTCGTCGCCCTGCACAACGGGGCGCACGCGGAAGTGGCTCAGGGGTAGAGCATCACCTTGCCAAGGTGAGGGTCGCGGGTTCGAATCCCGTCTTCCGCTCGGAGCTTCCGGCTCGGTGGCGTGGCCGAGAGGCGAGGCAGCGGCCTGCAAAGCCGTCCACACGGGTTCAAATCCCGTCGCCACCTCTGCAAAGGACGATTAGCTCAGCGGGAGAGCGCTTCCCTGACACGGAAGAGGTCACTGGTTCAATCCCAGTATCGTCCACCATCTCCGCGCCCTCGCCGGGCTCCCGCCCGGCGGGGTTTTCGCTTTTTCGGGCACCTGCCCGCCGCCCCTCACTTGCTCGAAGGCGCCCGGCCGCGTGTAGCCCCGGAGGAGGGACTTGGTGGCCGGGCGCTCACCTGAGGGCCACTTAGCGGTCACCGGGCCGCGGGAGTGCCGGCCGGCGGGGGCAGATGACCGGACGTGGCCAAGACGACGCGCGCCTTCCTCCTGGTGGCCTTCCTCTGTGCGTCCGGCGTCGCCGGGGTGTGTGCGCTGCCGCCGGGCCTTCTACCCCGGTCGAAAGGCTGTGCGGTTATGGCGTTCGCATGGGCTCTTCTCGGTCACGACATAGCAGTCGATCTCGGAACCGCCAACACGCTCGTCTACGTCCGCAGGAAGGGCATCGTGCTGAACGAGCCCTCCGTCATCGCGATCAACCTGCAGAAGAACACCGTCGTCGCCGTCGGCAAGGCGGCCAAGCGCATGATGGGCCGCACTCCCCCGCACATCGCCACGATCAGGCCGCTCAAGGACGGCGTGATCGCGGACTTGGACGCGGCGGAGCGCATGTTACGCATGTTCATCCAGAAGGCGCACCGGAGCCGGTTCCTGGCCAAGCCCCGCATCGTGGTGGCCGTCCCGAGCGGCACCACCTCGATCGAGCAGCGAGCGGTCAAGGAGGCCGCGTACGAGGCGGGCGCGCGGCGGGTGCACATCATCGAGGAGGCCATGGCCGCGGCGATCGGCGCCGGGGTCAAGGTCGGCGAGGCCGCCGGCAACATGGTCGTGGACATCGGCGGCGGCACGACGGAGGTCGCCATCGTGTCGATGAGCGGCGTCGTGGTCGCCACGTCGGTGCGGGTGGGCGGGGACGAGCTGGACGAGGCGATCGTCGCGTACACGAGGAAGGAGCACGCGCTGCTGCTCGGCGAGCGCACTGCCGAGCGGCTGAAGATCGACCTCGGGGTGGCGCGGCCGGCGCCGGTGTCCGCGCGCGACGCCGACCCGACCCCCAAGGGCAGGCACCGGGTCGGCGCGCCGATCCAGCCGGACGGGGACGAGCCCGTCGTGACGGAGGAGGAGCCTGGCGAGGCCCCGGCGCCGCGCGGCTGGAACCCGTTCAGGTCGAAGGCCAGGTCCGAGAGCGCCGTGCCGGCTCCGTCTCCGCCGGGCCCGCCCAGGACGTCCGCGCCGGTGCGCCGGCGCGACCTGGTCATGGGCCTGCCGAAGACCACCACGATCACCGCCGACCAGATCAGCGAGGCGATCGAGGACCAGGTGCAGGCCATCATCGACGCGGTGCAGGCGACGCTCGACCAGTGCCCGGCCGAGCTGGCCGGCGACCTGCTCGACAACGGCATCGTGCTGACCGGCGGCGGGGCGCTGCTGCGCGGGCTGCCCGAGCGGATGGGCGAGGCCACCGGGATGCCGATCCGGGTGGTGGACAAGCCGCTGTACTCGGTGGCCCTGGGCGCGGGCCGCTGCGTCGAGCGCTTCGACGCGATGCGCGACGTGCTGCTGCCCGATTGGTCGCGGCGGTGAGGCGGGCGGTCGTCCTGCTCGTGCTGGCCGCCGCCGTCTCGCTCGTCGTGATCGACCGTACGCTGGCGCCGCTGACCCCGCTGCGGGAGGCGGGCTCGGCCGTGTTCGGAGCCGTTCAGAACGGTGGCGGGGCCGTGACCAGGGCGTTCGGCGGTGACGCCCGGGTGCGGGCGCTGGAGCAGGAGAACGCCCGGTTGCGCGCCGAGCTGCTGTCCGGCGGCGCGCGGGCGGCCGGCGCCGGGATGGCGGCGGGGCACGAGGGGGTGGCCGCGCACGTGGTCGGGTTCGGGCGGCAGAGCGTCACCATCGACGCGGGCGCGGCGGCGGGCGTCGAGCGCGACGTGACGGTGCTGAACGCCGACGGCCTGGTCGGCAAGGTCACCTGGGCGGGGCCGGCGACGGCGTCGGTGTCGCTGATCACGGACGCCGGGTCGTCGGTGGGCGCGCGGATGGCGGGCTCGGGCGAGCTGGGCGTGGTGACCGGGCTGCCGGGCGAGGGGCTGCTGCGGCTCAGCCTGTTCGACCCGCACGCGCCGGTGCGGGCCGGCGACCAGGTGGTGACGCTGGGGTCGGCGGGCGCGCGGCCGTACGTGGCCGGGGTGCCCATCGGGACGGTGACCGAGGTCGAGTCGGTGCCGGGGGCGGCGACGCGTACGGCGCTGGTGCGGCCGGGCGGCGGCGGATCGTGTGGGCGCCGTCGCTGGGCGCGCCCGACAGGGTGCTGGCGGCGCTGGCGGCGGCGCTGTCGGCGGTCGGGCTGCTGCTGGTGTGGTCGGCCACGCGGATGACGGGCGACCACACGCTGCTGGTGCGCCAGGCCGTCGCCGTCGCGGGCGGGCTCGTGCTCATGTGGCTGGTCTCGCGGGTGGATCTGCGGGTGCTGCGGGCGTACGTGCCGGCGGCGTACGTGCTGGCGGTGCTGGCGCTGGCCGCGGTGCTCAGCCCGCTGGGCGAGCGGGTGAACGGCGCGCACTCGTGGATCGTGCTCGCGCCGGGACTTCAGTTCCAGCCGTCGGAGCTCGCCAAGGTGGCGCTGGCGCTGGCGTTCGCGGTGCCGCTGGGGCTCGTCCGGCCGTACCAGCTGGAACGGCTGCTCGTGCTGGCGAACCCGGCGGCCGACCCGGGCGGCGCCGGTTACAACGCCGCCCAGGCGCGCATCGCGATCGGCTCCGGCGGCCTGTACGGCAAGGGCCTGTTCAACGGCGAGCAGACGGCCGGCCACTTCGTCCCCGAGCAGCACACCGACTTCGTCTTCACCGTCGCGGGCGAGGAGCTCGGGTTCGCCGGGGCCGCGGCCGTCGTGCTCGCCCTGTGCGCGCTGCTGTGGCGCGGCCTGTCCATCGCCCGCGACAGCGCCTCGCCGTACGGGACGGTGCTGGCGTGGCGCGCGGTGTCGTGGATCGGGTTCCAGGCGTTCGTGAACGTCGGCATGACCGTGGGCCTGACGCCGATCGTGGGCGTGCCGCTGCCGTTCGTGTCGTACGGCGGCTCGGCCACGGTCGCCGGCCTGGTGGCCGTGGGACTGCTACAGGCCGTTCACCGGACCAAGCCCATGCAGCCGTAGCAGGTTCTCGCCGAGGATCTTGCGTTTGGCCTGGTCGGTGAGCTGCGGGTAGCCGTACCCGTCGCACAGGTCCTGCGGGATGGTGAAGTCCCTGAACGCGCGCAGCGCCCACTGCGGGTGGAAGATCGGCGCCTCCGAGCCGTAGATGATCTTGTCTTCACCGCACCAGAAGAGCAGCTTGCCGATGATCTCGGCGAACATGCGCGGCGCCCGGACGATGAAGTTGATGGTGGCGGCCAGGTCGGCGTACAGGTTGGGGTAGCGGATGAGCTGCCAGCAGGTCTCGTCCAGGAACGGCAGCCCGACGTGGAAGATGACGAAGTTGATGTCGGGGAAGTTCGCGGCGGCGCCGTCCATGTCCCAGGTCTGGGTGTGCTCGATGGGCTGCGGGCCGAGCGGCACGCCCTTGTGCACGCCGATCAGGTTGACGCCCAGGTCGCGGGCCTTCTCGAAGATGGGGAAGGCGACCCGGGGGTCGTCCATGCGCCACGGGTACGGCGACCCGTAGTCGTAGCGGACGTTGTACAGCTTGAACGCGCGCGCCCCGAACTCCCCCACCTGGCGTTCCATCAGGTCGAGCGCCTTGCGTCCCTCCAGGGGGTTGACCGAGCCCCAGAAGACGATCCGGTCGGGGTCGCGGGCGGCCAGCTCGGCGCACTCCTGCCACGGCGACAGGCCGTCGTGGTAGAGGTCGGTGAGCGGGAGCGGCATGGCGACCAGCATGTCGGTGTCGGACTCGTCGAAGACCATGCGGCGGATGTCGTCGATCGTCCACTGGCGCAGGAACTCCTCCGGCGCCAGCCTGGTCTCGCCCTCCGGGGTGAGCGTGGTGTGGAAGGCGTACAGGTGGTTGGAGAACATCTGGCCCGCCGGGCCGTAGGCGTTCTTCTGCTCGAAGTTGAAGACGTGCGCCACGCTGTCGAACACGAACATGTCGTCGATCATCGAAGCTCCTCGCGGATGTAGCTCTCCTTGTCGGGCACCTGCGCGGGGGCGGGCAGGAAGCGGAGCACGCGGGCCGCCCTCGGGGAGAGCCGGTCCACCGTCCAGACCTCGTCCCACACGACCTCGACCTCCGCCTCGCGGACGCCGGGCTGCTCCTCGATGCGCTCGCGCACCTCCGTGAGCACCCGGGCGGCGAACGGGCACCAGCCCGAGGTGAGCAGCAGCTCCACCCGGGCACGGCCGTCGTCCACCTCGACCGATCTGACCAGGCCCATCTCCACGACGGAGATGCCCTTCTCCCTGCAGCACGGGTCGTAGACCCCCGACAGCGCGTCACTGGCCCACTGCGGTATGTCCGGCATGGCCTCATCGTCGGACGGGTGTGCCTTCCGGGGTAGGAGTGCGATTTTCAGATGGCGCACATGCTGAAGGGATGACCGGTGAACCCCCCAGCGATCTGATCCGCAGCGTCTCCCGCGCGCTCCGCGTGCTGGAGGAGGTCGCGCGGGCCGACCGGCCGCTGCCGGTCAAGGTCATCGCCCGCCGCTGCGGCCTGAACCTGTCCACCTCCTACCACCTGGTGCGCACCCTGTGCTACGAGGGCTACCTGCATCGGCGGCCGGACGGCGACTACCTGCTCGGCTCGCAGGTGGCCGAGCGCTTCCACGAGATGGTGCGGGCCTTCGAGAGGCCGCCGCGCGTCCGGGCGGTGCTCGGCCACCTGGCGGCCGTGACCGGGCACACCGCGTACCTGGCGCGGCTGGCCGACGGGCGGCTGGTCGTGGCCGAGGTGGCGGAGGGGCCGTGCTCGCCGTGGCTGGAGGACCTGCAGGCGGGCCTGGAGACGGCGCCGCACGCCACGGCGCTGGGCAAGGCGCTGCTGCTGGCGCTGCCGTCCCGGACGCGCCGGGGCGTCCTGCGCGGGTACGGCCTGCGCCGCTTCACCTCCGCGACGCCCGCCAGCGTGGAGGACGTCGAGGAGGAACTGGCCGGGCTGCGGCCGGGGCAGGTGGTGGAGGAGCACGGGCAGTTCCGGCCGGACGTGGCGTGCGCCGGCGCGGTGGTGCCCGGTACGCAGTGGGCGATCGGCCTGTCGGCGCGCGGCCTGTCCGTCCCGCGCGCGGCCTCCGCGCGGCTTGCCGAGGCCGTGCGCGACCTGGCGTGCGCGTGAAGGTGTTGCCCCGCCGCGCGGGTCTTCGCCACGGTGATCCTCATGAACGTTCCCCTCCGCCAGATCCGCGCCCTGCACACCGAGGAGACGGTCACGGTCTATCAGGCGTACGACGCCGCGATCGCCGAGCCGGCCGTCGCGCCCGGCGCTTCGTGCCGCCGTTCAAGCGGGACCGGATGACGTGGATCAAGCCTTCGTTCCTCTGGACGATGTACCGGTCCGGGTACGCGACCAAGCCGGGGCAGGAGCGCGTGCTGGCGATCGAGCTGACCCGCGAGGGGTTCGCGTGGGCGCTGGCGCACGCCTGCCTCAGCCGGGACGACGGGCGGCCGGGGTGGGCGCGGCGGCTCAAGCACAGCCCGGTGCGGATCCAGTGGGATCCCGAGCGGGGGCCGCGGCACGAGGCGCTGCCGTACCGGTCGATCCAGATCGGGTTGTCCCGCGAGGCGGTGCGGCGTTACGTCGAGGAGTGGACGGTCTCGATAGCCGACGTCACCGACCGGGCCCGTGAGCTGCGGGCGGCGCTCGCGCGCCGAGCGGACGTGAGCGGGCTGCTGCCGGTCGAGCGGCCGTATCCTGTGCCTGCCGACCTCATCGAGACGATCGGGGCGAGTCCGGGATGAGGGTGATCCTCTTCGGGGCGACCGGGGTGATCGGGCGCGCGGTGCTGCGGGAGTGCCTGCTCGACGACCGGGTCACGGGCGTGCTCGTGGTCGGGCGCGTCCCCGAGGGGTTCGTCCATCCCAAGCTCCGCACCGGCGAGCCGGTCGGATACGACGCGTGTTTCTGCTGCGCTCCCGGCCTGGCCCTGCCGGCCGCCCGTACGCTGGCGCCCGGCTGCACGCTCGTGTACGTGCGGGGCGCCGCGGAGACGGACGCGGCGCAGGAGGCGGTCCTGGCGCTGCCGCTGGAGGCGTACGTGTTCCGGCCCGGTCGCCTCCCGTCGGGGAGGCCGCCCTTCCGGCTGGCCTACGTGGTGACCCGGCCGCTGCTCCCGCTGCTGCGCCGCTGGTGGGGCGGTGAGGCGACGACGCCCGAGCGGATCGGCCGGGCGATGATCACGGTGGCCGAGCGCGGCGCGCCCCGCCGCGTGCTGGGCCCCGCCGACATCAACGTCCTCGCCGAAGGCTCCTGATCCCGCCTCTGTACCCCGCGGTGACGGGGATGCCGGATGATTGGAATATCTCAGGAGGGCTTGACGCTCTAGCCGTCAAATCTTCAAAAGTCATGGATGGTGACTAAATTGCAGTTCGGGATCTTCAGCGTGGGCGACGTCACTCCTGACCCCACCAACGGCAGGACGCCCACCGAGCACGAGCGCATCAAGGCGATGGTGACGATCGCGCTCAAGGCCGAGGAGGTCGGGCTGGACGTCTTCGCGACCGGAGAGCACCACAACCCGCCCTTCGTCCCGTCCTCGCCCACCACCATGCTGGGGTACATCGCGGCCAGGACCGAGCGGATCGTGCTCTCCACCGCCACGACCCTCATCACCACGAACGACCCGGTGAAGATCGCCGAGGACTTCGCGATGTTGCAGCACCTGGCCGACGGCCGGGTCGACCTCATGATGGGCCGCGGCAACACGGGCCCGGTCTACCCGTGGTTCGGGCAGGACATCAGGCAGGGCATCCCGCTGGCCATCGAGAACTACGCGCTGCTGCACAAGCTCTGGCGCGAGGACGTCGTCGACTGGCAGGGCCGCTTCCGCACGCCGCTGCAGGGCTTCACCTCGACGCCGCGCCCGCTCGACGGGGTGCCGCCGTTCGTCTGGCACGGCTCGATCCGCAGCGCCGAGATCGCCGAGCAGGCCGCCTACTACGGCGACGGCTTCTTCGCCAACAACATCTTCTGGCCGAAGGAGCACTTCATGCGTCTGATCGGCCTCTACCGCCAGAGGTACGCCCATTACGGCCACGGCACGCCCGAGCAGGCCATCGTGGGTCTGGGCGGGCAGGTGTTCATGCGCAAGAACTCCCAGGACGCCGTGCGCGAGTTCCGCCCGTACTTCGACAACGCCCCCGTGTACGGGCACGGGCCGTCGCTGGAGGACTTCATGGCCGAGACGCCGCTCACCGTGGGCAGCCCGCAGCAGGTCATCGACCGTACGCTGGAGTTCCGCGAGTACTTCGGCGACTACCAGCGCCAGCTGTTCCTCATGGACCACGCCGGCCTGCCGCTGAAGACGGTGCTGGAGCAGCTCGACATCCTCGGCGAGGAGGTCGTACCCGTGCTGCGCGAGGAGTTCGCCAAGAACCGCCCCGAGACTGTGCCCGACGCCCCCACGCACGCCTCGCTGCTCGCCGCCAAGGAGCGGTCCGCGGGCGTCGGCGCCTGAAACCCCCTGGAAAGGAGAGATCCCCCATGAAGCTCGTCGTCGTCACGGCGGGTCTGACCCAGCCGTCCTCCAGCCGCCTGCTCGCCGACCGCCTGGCCGAGGCGGTCGCGCGGCGGCTGGAGGAGACGCCGGGAACGTCCCCCGAGGTGCGCGTCATCGAGCTGCGCGAGCTCGCGGTGGACGTCGCCAACAACTTCGTGACCGGCTTCCCCAACGCGCGCCTGCGCGAGGCGCTCGATGCCGTGACGGAGGCCGACGGGCTCATCGCGGTCACGCCGATCTTCAGCGGCTCCTACAGCGGCCTGTACAAGTCGTTCTTCGACGTGATCGACAACACCGCGCTGACCGGCACGCCGGTGCTGATCGGCGCGACCGGCGGCACCGCCCGGCACTCCCTGGCGCTGGAGCACGCGGTGCGGCCGCTGTTCACGTACCTGCGCGCGGTGGTGGCGCCGACCGCGGTCTACGCGGCCTCGGAGGACTGGGGCGGCGGCCACGGCGCGTTCACCGACGGGCTGGGCGAGCGCATCGACCGCGCGGCGGAGGAGCTGGCCGGGCTGATGGCGCACCGGGCGCCCAGGCGGGAGCCGGAGGAGGACGCGGTCGTCCCGTTCGAGGAGCAGCTCGCCGCGTTGCGCCCGCCGCAGTAGGGAGCTCCTCCCCGGCTCCGCAGCGCGCCGGGGAGGAGGTACGGCGGCGGCCTGCGGGCCGCCGCACGGCTGTGACGCGTGACGTCCTGGCTCGGGGACCAGGGTTCGGCGTCAGGGTTTGAGCGTCAGGTTTGGGCGTCAGGGTTTGACGGAGACCACGTCGTACGTCGTGTCGGGCGTCGGGGTCGTCGTGAAGCGGGCGTTCGGCAGGTAGAGGCGGTGGCCGTAGGAGGCGACCGTCGTCGGCACGTCGAACCGGTCGTCGGTGATCCGCCTGACGACCTCCCCGGAGGAGGCGTCGCGGGACAGGCCGATCACGGCGATCGTGTTGAGCCGGTTGAGCACGGCGTACAACGTGCGGCCGGACAGCAGCAGTCCGTCGCCGTTGGTCAGCACCTCGCCGCCGAGATCGACCTCGGCGGTGACGCCGGTGGACGGGTCCACCTCGAACAGCTTGCCGGTGTTCGACTGCACGATCAGCAGCGACTTCCCGTCGGGGCTCGGGGCGATGCCGTTGGCGTTGTTGCCGGTCGTGTACTGGATGTCGCCGCTGAGCGGGATGTTCACCGCCTCGTCCGGCAGCGCGCCGCCGCGGCCGAGGTCGAGCTTGTACAGGACCGGGTTGGCCGAGTCGGTGAAGTACGCCGCGCCGCCGAAGAGGATGACGTCGTTGACGAACGACGTCCCGGTGGCCAGCTCGTACGACTTGAGCACCTTCCCGGTGCGCACGTCCACCACGCGGGCGTCCCCGCCGGTGCCCCCGGCCACGAACAGCCGGCCGCGACCGTCGGTCTTCATCCCGAGCGAGGGCGTGCCGGGCCCCTGGCTGATGACGGAGCCCTTGCCGGTGCGCAGGTCGGCGCGGTAGACGTCGCCGTCCACGCGGGAGCCGAAGTAGGCGTACGGCCCGGGGCCGATGGCGATGCCCTCCGGCTGGAAACCGTTGGGCAGCGGGAACGTGCCGGGCTTCGTGGCCGCCTGCGCCGGGAGGCCGGCGAGCGTGACCATGAGCGCGGCGCTGAGTGCGGTCTTCAGGATCGCGGATCTCATGCGGACCACGATGCAGAAGCCGCCGGTCCCGGCAAAGGCCCAGAACCGCCTTCACAGGGATCTTTCAGCAACGATCCGGCACGCCGCCGGGGACGAATCAGGGAAAACCGCTTGTGGGCCTCTGCCTGCGTCGTTACTTTTGCCCGAATGCGGAGGGCCCCTGTTATCCCTGATGACCGTCGCGCTCGCCCTGACGGCCTGCAGCGCGCCCGCATCGCCCGCCGCGCAGCCCACCGCGAAGCAGCCCGCCACGAAGCAGCCGCAGGCGGCGACCGCCGCGCCCCGGCGGGTGGACCTGAGCGCGTACGAGGCGGGCCGGTCGCGGCCCGTCCTGGACCCGCTCTACCCCGCCTACGGCGACCCGTCGATCGACGTGCTCCACTACGACCTGGCGCTGACGTGGGAACCCGCTGAGCGCACGCTGTCCGGCACGGCCAAGCTGACGCTGCGGGCCGTCCGGCCGATCTCCCGCGTCCGCCTCGACTTCGGCCGCGCCCTCAAGGTGGACGAGGTCACGGTGGTTGCGGGCACAGGGGTTGCGGGCACAGGGGTTGCGGGCACAGGGGTTGCGGGCACAGGTCACGCGGGCACAGGGGACGACGCCGGCGTCGAGGCGGTCACGAAGGGCGACGACCTCATCGTCCCGCTGCCCGAGCCGCTGGAGGCGGACGAGGTCGCGGTGGTGACCGTGCGCTACCACGGCCGTTCGCTCTCGGCCCCCTCTACATGCGGCCCTCGGTGGTGGCGCACGAGCTGGCCCACCACTGGTTCGGCGACACCGTCACCCCGCGGACGTGGCGCGACCTGTGGCTCAACGAGGGCTTCGCGATGTACATGGAGATGCAGTGGTACGCCGACCACGAGGACGGCACGATCGACGACTTCATCGCCGACATCCGCCGGGTCGACGGTCAGTTGCGCGAGGAGGCCGGCCCGCCCGGCAGGTACCGGCGCGACTCGTTCGGCATCAGCAACGTCTACTACGGCCCGGCGATCATGCTGCACGAGATCAGGAAGCGGCTCGGCGACCGGAGGTTCTTCGCGATGTTGCGCGCGTGGGTCCAGGAGCACCGCAACACCACCCAGGACCGGGCGTCCTTCACCAAGTGGATCAACGAGCACACCGGCCGTGACTTCACCCGGCTCATCGACACCTGGCTCGACTCCCCGACGACACCCGGCGGCGGCTAGTACGTTGGATGGAGCCGAACAAACGGGGTTGAATCATGTCAAATGGTGCACGTCATGCTCTTGGAGTCGTCGCCGGCCTGTTCCTGCCCGCCATCGTCACGGCCGCGTTGTGGTACGGGGCCGGTGATTTCGCGCTGCAGGCCCAGCGGGCGTTCCAGATCTCCTGGCCGGCGGTGGCCGCGCTGGCCGCCGCGGCGATCCTGCTGGCCTTCCTGGCCGGCTCGCGCCTGTCGCCCGTCGCCTCGCTGATCGGCGGCCTGGGGCTCACGGCTCTCGGAGTGCTGCCGGTGCTGGAGATCCTCGGCCGCGGCCCACTGCTGCCCGACGACCTGCTGCCCGGGGTCATGCGGACCGGCATGATGACCGTGGCGTACTCGGGGCTGCAGGCCGTGCTCGGCGTGATGCTGCTGGTCGTGTCGATGTTCCCGTCCCGCTGGCGGGCGTCCGTCACCCGGCAGGAGCTCCCGCCCGCCTACGACCCCGGGTACGACAAGACGCCGTCGTTCTTCGAGCCGCACCCTGGGCCCGAGGACGCCACGAGGCCGATGTACCGTCAGTGAGTTCCGGGCGGCCTGGAAGAATGCCGCCATGCGCGACTCGAGGATCGTCGACTTCCTGGCCGAGCTGGCCGCACGGGTGCCCGCGCCCGGCGGCGGCGCGACGGCCGCCCTGCACGCGGCGCAGGCCGCCGCCCTGCTCGGCATGGTGGCCCGCTACACCACCGGCGACAAGTACGCCGGCCACGCCGAGACCGTCGCCGCCGTGACCGGCGAGACCGACGCCCTGCGGGCCGACGCGCTGAGGCTGGCCGAGGAGGACGCCGCGGCGTTCACCGTGGTCGCCGACGCCTACCGGCTGCCCAAGGGCGAGGAGCGCAGCGCGACCATCGCGCGGGCGCTGGCCGGCGCCGCCGAGCCGCCCGCCCGCGTGGCGGAGGCCGCAATCCGTCTGGTGGAGCTCTGCGAGCTGCTGCTGCCCATCGCCAACCGCAACGTCGTCACCGACGTGGCCGCCGCCGCCGAGGCCGCGCGCGCCGCCCTCACCACGGCCCGGATCAACGTCGAGGTCAACCTGGGCGGCATCGCCGACGAACAACTGCGCGCCGAGCTGGGCGCCCGCCTGACCGGCGTCGACGCCGCCGTGTCCAGGGCCGAGCGGGTCACCGCCGCCGTACGCGAGGAGATCAACCGGTGAAGACGCTGAACGGCAGGGAGCTCGCCGCCGCCATCCGCGCGCAGGCCGGGGCCGAGGCGGCGGCCGGGCCGCAGCCGCGGCTGGCCGTCGTGGTCGCCACCGCCGACGAGGCGAGCCTGTGGTACGTCCGCTCGATCGCCAAGGCGGCGGCCGGCGTGGGCATCGCCTGCGACGTGGTCGACCTCGGCCCGGACGCGAGCCCCGACCAGATCGGTGAGACGTTGTCGCGGCTCAGCGCCGACCCCAACGTGCACGGCCTGATGCTGCAGACCCCGCTGCCCGCGGGCGCCTCCGCCCAGGAGCTGGCCATCGCCATCGACCCGCGCAAGGACGTCGACGGCGCCAACCCGCTGTCGCTGGGCCGGCTGGCCGCCGGGCTGCCCGCGTTCGCGCCGGCCACGGCGGCGGCCGTGCTGGCGCTGCTCGACCACTACGAGGTGGAGCTGCGGGGACGCCGCGCCGTCGTGGTCGGCCGCTCGACCGTGGTCGGCAAACCGCTCGCCCACCTGCTGCTCGACCGGCACGCGACGGTCACCGTCGCCCACTCTCGCACCCGTGACCTGGCCTCGGTCACCGTCACGGCCGACGTGCTGGTCGCGGCGGTGGGCCGGGCGGGGCTGATCGGCGCCGATCACGTGGCGCCCGGCGCGGTCGTGATCGACGTCGGCACCAACCCGACCGACGACGGCGGGCTCACCGGCGACGTCGACTTCGAGGCGGTCTCCCACGTGGCGGGCGCGCTCACGCCGGTGCCGGGCGGCGTCGGCCCGGTGACGACCGCCCTGCTGCTGCGCCACACCGCGCGAGCGGCGAACCTTCCGTGACCCGGCCACCGCGCCGTGCACGTGTTCAGGCTCACCCGCGCGGAAGACGTGGACGAGCGGATTCTGGAGGCATCTGATGGCTGACATCCTCATCGTGCAGAACAGCAAGAGCGGCGGCCCGAGCCGGGTGGGCGGCTGGCTGGAGCAGGCGGGGCTCGGGCTCGACATCGTGCTCGCCCACGACGGCGCCCCGCTGCCGGCCCGGCTGGAGCACGACGCCATGATCATGCTGGGCGGCGGCTACCTGCCCGGCGAGGACGACCGGGCCCCGTGGTTGCGCGACGCCCGGCGGCTGATGGGTCAGGCGCTGGAGGAGGGCGTGCCGGTGTTCGGCATCTGCCTGGGCGGCCAGATGCTCGCCGAGGTGGCGGGCGGTGAGGTGACCGGCGACGTCGGCGCGCCGGAGAACGGCAGCCTGCCGGTCACCATCCGGCCCGAGGCGGCGGCCGACCCGCTGTTCCACGGACTGCCGCCGGTGGTGCCCGCCGTCGAGCACCACAAGGACGCGATCACCCGGCTGCCGGACGGCGCCGTCCACCTTGCGGAAACCGAGCGCTGCCCGTACCAGGCGTTCCGCATGGGTGAGCGGGCGTGGGGGGTGCAGTTCCATCCGGAGGTGCTGCCCGAGCGGATCCGCGAGTGGACGGCCGACGGCTTCGACCCGGCCGAGGTGTACGAGCGGGCGGTGGCGGACGAGCCGGTCTCCACGCCCATCTGGCACCAGGTGACCAACCGCTTCGCCGCGATCGTCACCGAACGCGCCCTCCGCCCGATGGGGTAAGGGCCTCTAAGCCAGGGCGTCGGTGATGGCCTGGGCGGTGGCCTGCCAGATCGGGGTGGTGGGCAGGATGACGTCGAAGTGGCCGCCCGGCATTTCCAGATATGTCACGTCATCGCCGGCTTCCCGGGCGGCCCTGGCGTAGCGGCGGCCGAAGTCGACGAAGTCGAGCTCGTCCCCGGTGCCCTGGACGATCAGCTGCGGCACCCCGACGGGCACCCGGTGCAACGGCGACGCGGCGGCGTACACGTCGTCCGGTGCGGCGGCTCCGTGCCCGGAGGACTCCTCGGGGGTACGGCCGGGATCGCCCGCAGCCGCGCCCCCGAGGCCGGCGGTGTCCGGGGAGGGGCGGCCGAGGGCCGCGGCGGTGGCGCCGGCGCTCAGCCGGCGGCGGTCGGCCTGGACGAGGTCGAGCACGCCCGCCAGCGACACGGCCAGCCTGGCCCGCGCCCCGTCGGCCACGGCCCGCAGGACCAGCTGGGCCCCGGCCGAGTGCCCGGCGAGGGCGATCCGGTCCAGGTCGAGGCCGGGGTCAGCGCCTTCCATCGCGGCCAGGCCGGCGGCCACGTCGGCGACCGTGGCGGCCCAGCCGTGGCGGTCGGGGCGCCGGTACTCGAGGTTCCACACGGCGAGACCACGGGCGGTCAGGTCGGCGCAGAGGGCCTCCATGAGGTCGGCCGCCCAGATCGAACGCCAGTAGCCGCCGTGCACCAGCGCCACGACCGGCGTCCCGCCCGTCCTGCCCGTCCTGCCCGTCCTGTCCGTCCGGCCGGGTGGGAGGTACAGGTCGGCCCACTGCTCGGCGGAGCCGTCGCCGTAGAGGACCCGCCGGGTGGGCGGGTGGCGCAGGCGGTGGACGGCGTGCCGAACGCCCCACGCGAGCCCCCACAAGCCCCGCCCGTGGATGTGCCCCGCGCCCTCGACGTGTTCGAGGTCGACCCAGGCCACCACCTGCGACCCGAGCGGCTGCCCGATCAGTGCCCGCGCCTCGGGCGACGGTCCCGGGACGACGACCGCCGCGCCGCTCCCGCGTACGAGGGAGCGAAGGTGGGCGGCGTCACGGGCGTAGGCCACCGCGCCGCGTGCGTGCCAGACCGCGAGTTCGCGGGTGGCGATCTCCGCCAGCAGCGCCGCGTCGGCGGGCACCCCGGGACCGACGACCACCGAGATCTCGCTCATGCCGCCGACCTTACAGAACGCCTCCCGGCCCCCGGCGGCCGGCCGAGCGCGGGGCATGATCGGTATAGCGTGGGCCGGGTGCAGGTCCAGCGACTCCACCCATGGCCGTCCAGCGTCGCCGAGGCGGAGGCCGTCCAGGATGGGCTCCGCGGCCGCGTCGAGCTGACCGGCCCCGCCACGTTCACGCTCGTCGCGGGCCTCGACGTGCACTACCACGGCGACGAGGCGCTGACGGCGGCGGTGGTCGTGCTGGACGCCGCCACGCTCGCGCCCGTCGAGCAGGTGGTGGCGCACGGGAGGGCGGCGTTCCCGTACGTGCCGGGCCTGTTCGCCTTCCGCGAGCTGCCCTCCCTCGTGGAGGCCCTGGAACGGCTCACGGTGACGCCCGACCTGTTGGTCTGCGACGGGTACGGCCTGGCCCACCCGCGCGGCTTCGGCCTGGCCTGCCACCTCGGGGTGCTGACGGGCCTGCCGTCGCTGGGCGTGGGCAAGACGCCGTTCGTCGGCGTCCACGAGACGCCCGGCCCGGAGCGGGGAGCGTGGACGCCGATCGTGCACGAGGGCGCCACAGTGGGCCGCGCCCTGCGCACGCGGCCCGGGGTCAAGCCGGTGTACGTCTCCCAGGGTCACCGCATCTCGCTGGAGACGGTCACGGAGCAGGTGCTGCGCCTGACGCCCCGCTACCGTCTCCCCGAGCCGATCCGCCACGCCGACCACCTGGCCCGCCACCCCTCCTGACGGGCCTCAGCCCGGGTGGTGGGCGCCCGAGGAGGCGAGGGGCGGCAGGATGGCCTGCGCGTCCGCGCCGCCGAACCACAAGGTGATCACGAACGCCGCCGTCGCCTCCAGCAGCACCGCCCGGTCCAGCCCGCCGGCCTGGACGGGGGTGCAGCCGAGGCCGGCGACGAGCGTGCGTGTTGCCTCCAGCGCCGCCGGGTCGTCGCCGCACAGCGGCACGGCCAGCGGACGGCCGTCGAACACCGGCGGCGTCATCCGCCACACGTCCACGTGGCACAGGTTGAACGCCTTGACCACGTGACCGCCGCTGAGCTCGGCGATCATCGCGGCGAGCGGGCGCGCGGGGTCGAAGTGCGCGGGACCCGCGTTGGTCACGTCGACGAGCGGCTTGCCACGGAGCGCCGGGCCGGCGGCGGCGAGGGTGCCGGCGAGCCCCTCGGCCCGTACGGCCACCACCGCGACGTCCCCGAACGCGGCCGCCTCCGCCCAGGTCCCGGCCCGCACCACCGCGCCGCCGGCCTGCTCGGTCATGCGCGCGGCCTGGGCGGTGCTCCTCCCGAGGTCCCTGCCGCTGATCATGACGGCGTGGCCGGCCGCGGCCCACCGCGTGCCCAGCGCGTTGCCATCCCGCCCGCGCCCAGAATCCCGATCCTCATGTGCGTCCTCCATCCGCAAGGGGCTTTACTTGCAGGAAGACCGTAGAGATTTCGACGCACACCATTCGGTGCCCGACGAAAGGCCGCCGTTGTTCCTCGCCGACTGCCAGGCCAGGCTCGCCTTCGACCTCATGTCCAACACCTGGAACGCGGTGGTCATCTGGGCGCTGCGCCACGGGCCGCGGCGGCCGGGCCGGTTGCGGGAGGAGATCGGCGGCATCCGGCCCAAGGTGCTCACCGAGACGCTGCGGCGCCTGGAGCACAACGGCCTGGTGACGCGCCGCGCGTACGCCGAGGCGCCGCCGAGGGTGGAGTACGAGCTGACCGCTCTCGGTCGCTCGCTGCTGGAGCCGATCGGGGCGTTCGGCGAGTGGGCCCACGACCACGCCGACGAGGTCATGGCCGCCCAGGACGCCGGTGCGGGCTGATCTCGCGCAGGACGGGCACCGGCCGGTGTGTCCCTGGCGGTGTGCGGTGCGCCGGGGATCACACGAAAGTCACCGCTACTGCTTGGAGCTGACCGGGCCCTCCGTGATGTACTGCGGTCCGTTGGCGAAGTTGCCGCCGTTGATGCTGAAGTCGCTGTTGACGGCGCCGTTGGCGTTGTCCCAGTTGCCGCTGTTCACCTGACGCCCCTTGACGCGGTAGTTGCCGCTCTTCCAGAGGTTGCCACGATCCTTGAACCAGTCGTGCCCGGCGTGTGCCGGGGCCGCCGAGGCGGCGCCCTCCAGCGACGACGCGGACAGCACGACCGCCGACATCATCAGCCCGAGCCGCGCCGCCGTTCCCGCCTTTTTCATCAAGCCCCCCATCGCGCGCTCACCCGCCCGGAGAAACCTGCTGGGGCCCGTTGGCCGTGTTTCCGCCGTTGGAGTTGTTACTGCTCCCCGTCGAGCCGTTGGTGTTGGAGAAGTTTCCGCTGTTGATGGCGTTTCCTTCATTATGGTAGTTCCCGCTGTTTGTCGAGTTTCCGCTGTTCTCCGGACCGTTGACGCACTTCGTGGGCGAATTGTGCGATGGGGAGTTGTAGGCGACCAGCCGATTCCCGCAGAAAACGCTGGGCAGCGTTTTCATGACGGTGCCGAGGTCGGCGCCGACCGCACGCATGAGCAGCGAGGAGATCTCGCCGGACGTCACCGGCGCCGCCGCGCCGGCCCGCGTCGAGGCATCCTCCCCGGGTTTCTCGGCCGCGGATGCGCCGCCCCCGGCAAGCAGCGCGCCGCAGCCGAACATGGTGATCATCGCAATCCGTACGATTGCCCTCAACGCGTCCCCCCGTCTTTTCGTGACTTGATTCGCCGACGATAGCAGCGGGCAGTGAAATACGAAGGTAAGAAATCGTGAGGGTTTGCGGAAAATGGGTGGCGAACTTCCGGGCGGTGGTGGCACACGTCATTTCGTTCGGCGCCGGTGTGTCCATGGAATTATCCGCCCGGTCCCGATTCGGCCCGGCCGGTACGGCGGCCGGGCCGGGCGGCGGTCAGAGGGCCACGGCCTCTATCACCACCATGTTCCCCGCCTCGGCCACCCGGGTCCGGCGCAGCCCCGCCCGGGCGAAGAGCGCGTCGTACTCCGCGAGGTCGCGTTCGCGCCCGCCGGTCATCACCAGCATGTTGGCGTCCATCACCGGCGCGAGTCCCGGGGTGCCGATCGGGCCGACCAGGAGCTCGACGACGGCGACCCGGCCGCCGTCGTTGAGGGACGCGCGGCAGTTCGCCAGGATGCGGACGGCCTGCTCGTCGTTCCAGTCGTGGACGATGTAGCGCAGCAGGTAGAGGTCGGCGGCGGGCACCACCTCGAAGAAGTCACCCCCGACGGCCTCGAACCGGTCCGCGAGGCCGTCCGCCTTGGCCGCCGCCAACGCGTCCGGGACGACGTCCGGCCGGTCGAGCACCACGCCGCGCAGGTGCGGGTGGTCGCGCATGAGCTCACGGATCAGGGAGCCGTCCGCGCCGCCCACGTCCACGGCCAGAGCCTCCCCGCGCACGCCGATCTGACGGGCCACCTCCGCGTTGGTCATCGCCGTGATGTTAGCCAGCGACCGGGTGAAGTAGTGGGCCTCGTCCGGGTTCTTCGCCAGGTAGTCCCACACTTCGCCTCCGTACGCGGCGGGGCCCTGCGTCGCTCCGCTGCGGACGGCGTCGGGGAACCGGCCCCAGGGCAGCCAGTGGCCGGGGGCCGCCTGGGAGAGGGCGAGGTGGTGCAGGGAGTGCGGGGCGTCGGGGTGGAGGGTGTCGAGCAGGCTCGTGCTCGCGAAACGCACCCCGTCCTCGGAGGTGAGCAGGCCCAGTGACGCCCAGGTGCGCAGCAGGCGCCGGACGGCGTCACGATCGGCGGACTCCGCCCCGGCGATCTCCTCGGCGGTGGTCCGTCCGGCCGCCAGATGTCCGGCGATGTCGAACACCGCCGCGGCGCGTACCACCTGGCTCACCCAGAAGCCGGTGATCATGGTCATCATCCGCTCGTAGTCCGCCGTCGCGGGTGCGGGGTGGGCGTCTGCGGTCATCGCAGTCTTCTCCTTGCCGAATGCTGAAGTCGTAAAAAATCGTGACAAGGAGGTGCATCCAGGCGCCGCGAGACCGTACGCGGCCGTGGACACCGCACCTCCTGACATGGTCGAGGCAGTGGTGGATCAGTGGTCGAGGCAGTGGTCGAGGCAGTGGTCGAGGCAGTGGTCGAGGCAGTGGTCGAGGCAGTGGTCGACGGCGACGACGGTACGAGCGTCCGCTGCTCGGTTCCCAGACGGAAAACTGCTAGGTTTGCGCCGGCTCGGGCCCGGCCAGCTCCCGCATCCACAACCAGGCGCTGATCCGCTCGATCCCGGTGGACAGATGCGAGCGGTAGGTGCTGAACGGCAGTCCGAGCGCCTCGGCCGCCCGCTCCTGTGTCGGCGCCGGCTTCAGGTACGTCCGGTGAACCGCTCGGTAGAACTTCTCGTCACGGGGACTGCCGCGCAGCGCCTCCGCGGCCTCCGTGATGACCCGCCGCAGATCCTCCGGACGCGGTCGGTCGCCGGCGGCCTGGTCCACGGTGACCCGTGAGTGCAGCAGCGGGCTGGCGGCCAGCACGTCGAGGCGGGTGTAGCCGCGCAGCGCGTGGCGCACCGCCGTGCGGAACTCCGGCTCCGACAGCACGACGAGCGCGGGCCGCGTCTCCGCGGCGGGCGGGCGGCCGCCGGCCCGTGTGCCCTCGATCTCCCGTTCCTCCATCAGGTCGAACCAGGCCGCCGGCGGCTCCACACGCCAGTCGTGGCTGAAGACGCCGTAGCGCCGGCCGACCTCGAAGTCGGCCTCGGGGACGCGCGGCATGTTGAGGTAGTCGAACATCGGCTGCCAGAAGTCCGGATCGGACAGCGCGACGAAGGTCCAGGCCAGCCGCGGGGTGACGAGCCAGCGCCGGAACGCCGAGACCGCGAACATGCTGGAGCCGGGCGAGACCGCCTGGTAGGCGTCCCGGCTGACGGCGAAGCGGTGATAGAGGACCTGGTCGCCCGGACGCGGCGGCCCGTGCCGGCGGGCGAAGACCATGGCCGCCCGGGTCGCCGGGTCGGCGTCGATGTCCTCCGCGGACGCCTCGTGCAGCGACAACGTGGCCTCGAGACCGACGATCTCGCCGTCTTCGTCGAGGATGGCCGTGAACGCCGACGGCTGGCGCCGGTACCACTGTTCGGCCAGCGCGGCCGACCGCTCGCCCTCGTACCGCTCGACCATGGACAGCAGCTCGGGCAGCGCCTGCGGTGACGCGGGGGCGGTGTGGACGGCGCCGAAGGACCCCCAGTCCTGGTAGTGCCGCATGACCGGGTTGTTGCGGTGCATGAAGAGGAAGTCCAGCAGGGCCCGGTGCTGCCGGGCGCCGTCGGTGGCCTGCACCCGGCGCAACGCGGCGGCGCGGGCGGCGGCGTGGAGGCGCCGGTACTCGTGCGGGCTGCGCCACCGCAGGTCCGCGTCGAGCACGTCACGCGCCAGGTCGTGGAGACACACCCCGTGCGGGCCGTGCTCGGCGAACGACAGACCGCGCAACCAGGCGAACAGCTCCGCCGTGTCATCGCCGCCGAGCACCTCGGCCAGCGTCTCCTCGGTCGTGACCCGGACATGGGCGCAGACCTCCAGGGCCGAGCGGTGCCGTGGGCCCGGCACGTGCTCGACCAAACGTTCCAGCAGGATCCGCACCAGCTCGGGCTCCTGCTCGGGCCGTACGGGCGGCAGCGGACGCCCCTGCGCCAGCGTCTCCGCCACCAGCGCCAGCGCCAGCGGGTGGCCGTGGGTGAACTCGATGACCTGCTCCTGCCGCACGCCCACCACGCCCCTGGCACGCAGGTAGTCGCGGCTCTCGTCGGGACGGAGGTTGCGCAGCGGCAGCGTGCGCAGCAGCGGCTGCCACCCCACGTCGCCGAGCCAGCGTTCGTCCGGGCGGCGCCGGCCGCTGACGACGAGCAGGCCGTCGGCGGGCCAGCCGGGAAGAAGGGAGTCGCGCAGCCACGTCTCCAGCGGCGCGAACCGCTCGAAGGTGTCGACGATCGTGACCTGACCGGGCACCGGCTCGCCCAGTGCGGCCCGCAGCGCCTCGGGGGTCATGTCGGCGTCCCGCGCGTCGCACACATGGACCGGCCGCCCCGCCGCGCGGGCCCGTTCGGCGAACATGCCGCACAGGGCGGTCTTGCCGACCCCGCCGGGCCCGTGCACCCACAGCAGGCCGAAGGCCGGGCGGTCGGCGGCGAGCATGCCGTCGAACACGGCAAGCTCGGCGGACCGGCCGACGAAGCTCGCGCGCCGTGAGCTCCGCAGCCGCTCCCCCAGGCTGACGTCGTTCCCACGGTCATGTTCCGCCGCCATCACATCCCCCATGGGCGAACCATCGCCGCACATCATGGCAAGAGCCGCGTGAACCCGCCAAACGCACACTCCCGCCGGAGCCCCGCAGAACGACCGGGACACCGGCCCGCGCGAAGGGCGTCGGACCTCGCCGGATGACGATGCTTTTACTCAGTGTTGCTTTAGCACTACGCTGGGTAACACCGTCGAGGGTTCTTCGTTACCGCCCCCAGGAGGTTGCATGCGTTCCACCCCCCGCCTGCTCGCGGCCGCGGTCGCCGCCGGAGCCGTGGCCCTGCTGTCCGCGCCGGCGC
Organism: Nonomuraea aridisoli; assembly: GCF_003236395.1. Taxonomy (GTDB): domain Bacteria; phylum Actinomycetota; class Actinomycetes; order Streptosporangiales; family Streptosporangiaceae; genus Nonomuraea; species Nonomuraea aridisoli. Next base: position 27,773 of record NZ_POUD01000039.1, read on the forward strand.
ACGCCGCCGTCGATCCCGCCACGCTCAGCACCTGCGTGGTCGAGTCGGTGAGCGACTTCACCGCCCACCCCGACCTCTCCACCGCGAAGACCCCGGTCGTGGACTGCCTCCACGCCTGACCCCCCGAGCCCCCTCAGACAGCGCAATCAGCGTCTACGAAGAATGCAGCAACAAGGAGTTCCGTTGAAGGTCCGCTTCCTGACCGTCGTCGTCACCGCCTTGGCGGTGGCGGCGGTCGCACCACCAAGCCTCAAGGAAACCCTGGAGACACTCGGCGGCGGCGCACCGCTCGTCACCGTGGAGACCTGGGTCCACCACGTCAATCTCCTGACCTCCTAGTGCGTCCCGCGCAACTGTCCGTGGCCCAGACGCCGACAGGGCCACGGACGCCTCTCGGGCACGTCGGCTATGTGATGTTCCTCAGCCGGTGGATCCAGGTGCCGCTCTACCTGGGGCTCATCGTCGCCCAGGTCGTCTACGTGTGGCGCTTCCTGGCCGAACTGGTGCATCTCGTCCACCTGGGATTCGGGGGCCATCCTCCGGAGACCACGGTCATGCTGATCGTCCTCGGCCTCGTCGACGTCGTGATGATCTCCAACCTGCTCATCATGGTGATCATCGGCGGCTACGAGACGTTCGTCTCCCGGCTGCGCATCGAGGGCCACCCCGACCAACCGCAGTGGCTCTCGCACGTCAACGCCAACGTGCTGAAGGTCAAGCTGGCCATGGCGATCATCGGCATCTCGTCCATCCACCTGCTGCAGATCTTCATCAACGCGGCCAGGCCGTCCATCACCGACAGGGAGCTCATTTGGAAGACCTTGATCCATCTGACCTTCGTCGTCTCCGCGCTGGCGCTCGCCCTGATCGACCGCATCATGGCGGGCGGTCATCCGCACCAGGGTGCGGCCAACGGGGAGCGGCCGGCGGACCGGCAGCCGGAGAGGCAGCCGGAGCGGGTGGTCGCCTAGGCCGCCGCGTCGCGTCGCCGTGCCGCGCGGGAAACCCCTGATGACCTTGACCGCGAAGCCTCCCGGGCGCCCGCGGCGGCCCCGTCCGCGACGGGCGTCCCGCGGTGCCCGGGGACGACCCGAGGCGCCAGGGCATCCACCCGTGCCCGCCCGTGAGCCGGGCGGGCACGGGTTCCGTCATGCGAAGAGCCGCTCCAGCACCTCCGCGACGCCGTCCTCGTCGTTCGACGACGTCCGGTGCTCCGCCGCCGCCAGCACCATCGCGTGGGCGTTGGCCATCGCGTAGCCGGCGCCGGCGTAGAGCAGCACGGCCAGGTCGTTCGGCATGTCGCCGAAGGCCACCACGTCGCCGGCCCCGACGCCCCTGTCCCGGCAGAGCCGTTCGAGCGTGCCGGCCTTGGTCACTCCGCGGGCGCTGATCTCCAGCAGCCCGTCCACGCCCGAGTGCGTGACCTCCGCCAGGTGGCCGACGGCGGGTGAGACCGCCGCGTGCATCTCGTCCGCCGTGTGGGCCGCCGACAGGGCGAGCAGCTTGACGATCGGCTGGTCGTGGTCGAAGACCGACTCCACCTCGTGGTAGACCGAGAGGTCGCTCTCGACACGCCGGGTGTAGGCCGACTCGGCCAGCACGCCGCGGCCGGTCTCGACGGCCAGGCCGACGCCGGGCAACGACTGGGCGAGGGCCTCGGCGACCTTGCGCGCCGCGACGGGTTCGAGCGGGCTGCTGGCGGTGATCTCGTCGCTGTCCACGTCGTACACGACCGCGCCGTTGCTGCAGATGGCGGTGCCGGTGACGCCGGCGCGGGCGGCGATCTCCCTGACGCCGCGCGGCGCACGCGCGGTGACGAACACGATCTCGGCGCCCGCCGCGCGGGCCGCCTCCAGGGCCTGCCTGGTACGGGCGGTGACGGCGCCCTCGGAGGTGAGGAGGGTGCCGTCCAGGTCGGTGGCCACGATGCGCGGTGGTGTATTCACAGGCCGATTATCCCGACTTGAGGGGAAAGATCCACATCTAGGCCCGCTGGTCCTGCTCTGTGTAGAGTACGCGGGTGCTCGCCGCCCCCCGCCCCGACGACCGCGTCGCGTCCGTGTTCCGCTTCGCGACCGAGCTGGTGGCCTGGGTGGCGACCCCGTGGGCACTGGCGGCGACGTCGGTGCCGCTGGCGGTGCTGTCGGCGGTGGTGCTGATCGGGCTGCCGACGGTGTTCTCCACGCCGGGCGACAAGCGCAGCGTGATCGTCGCCGTCCCGGGCCTCGTGACGATCGCCCTGGTCGTCCTGCACGTGCTCGCCGCGGTGGCGGCGGCCTGGGCGGCCTGGCACGCGGTCGCCGCCGCGCTGGTCACCGTGCTGGCCGTGGTGACGGTGGTGCTGGAGCTGCCGCGCTGGCGATGGTTGCTCGGGCGCCAGAGCTCGCGGCGGTCGTTCGGGCATTAGAGCCGCATCTCCGACGGCAGCAACGTCGCCGCGTCCGTCAGCTCGACGCCCAGAAGCTGGCCCGAGCCGGCGTAGTCGAGCACGACGTCCTCCGCCACGACCTGGCGGACGGCCTCGCCGGGCGTGACCTCGTGCTTCATCGCGATGTAGGCGACGTTGCCCTCCTGGTTCCAGGTGACGTACACCGTCCTGGCGCGCGAGGGCGGCAGGTCCTCGGCGGCGAGCAGTCCCTCGCGGGCCTCGTGCGAGGCGGCGAGCGCCGCCCGGACCGTGCCCAGCGCCAGCTCGACGGCCTCCAGCGCGTCGAACCCGGTGACCTTCCGCTCGTGCTCCCACCCCTCCAGCCCGTCGATCCGGTACGGGCACGACCAGTCGCCCGTCGATTCCTCGTACGGCAGGCCGATCGTGACCACGACGTCACGCGGCGGATCGGTACGCAGCGCCAGCACCCGTTGGGCGATCTCGTACATGTCAGGTGATCTACCCCCGAGGCCATTGATGGAAGACTCGCTTCAGCCGGAGGGGCTTCGTGGCCTATTGTCGCCGGAGTAGACGAGTCGAGCCGCCGCGCCCGCGGTGGCGAGGGAGCGGTGAGATGGACGATTCGTTCGGGGCGCGACTGCGGGCCAGGATGGACGAGCGGGGGCCGCTGTGCGTGGGCATCGATCCGAGCCCTGCTCTGCTGCACGCCTGGGAGCTCGACGACTCCCCCGCCGGCCTGGAGCGCTTCAGCCGCACGGTGGTCGACGCCGTGGCCGACGTGGCCGCCGCGGTCAAGCCGCAGTCGGCCTTCTACGAGCGCTGGGGCAGCCGCGGCATCGCCGTGCTCGAACGCACCATCGCCGACCTGCGCGACGCCGGCGCGCTGGTGATCCTCGACGTCAAACGGGGCGACATCGACAGCACGATGGCGGCCTACGCCGAGGCGTACCTCGATCGGGGCAGCCCCCTCGCCGCCGACGCCGTGACGCTGAGCCCGTACCTCGGGTTCGGGTCGCTGGAGGGGGCGATCACCTCGGCGGTGGCCAACGACGCCGGTGTGTTCGTGCTGGCCCGCACGTCCAACCCGGAGGCGGCCCCGCTGCAGCGGCCCGTGGCCGGGCAGGTGCTGGCCGGGGCCGCCGCGGCGAACGCGGGTCACTCGCCGTTCGGGCCGGTCGGGGTGGTGATGGGCGCCACGCTGCCCGCGCTGGAGGAGTCGCTGGACGACCTCAACGGGCCCGTCCTGGCTCCGGGGCTGGGCGTCCAGGGCGCCACGCCCGCCGACGTGGCGCGGGTGTTCGCGTCCGTACGGCACGCCCTGCTGCCGTCGGTCTCCCGCGCCGTGCTGGCCGACCCGGGGCGGCTGCGGGAGCGTACGCTCGCCTACCGCGACGAGTGCGTCGCCCACCTCGCCGCCGCCCGGGTCTGACCGGCCGGATTCCGGTCAGAGAGAGCGGTTGACGGCGGCCAGCACCGCGTGCACCGAGGCCGTGAGCACCGACGTGTCCACCGCCGCGCCCCAGTACGTCGCGCCACCGACGCGAGCCTCCACGTAGGCGATCGCCCGGCCGCCCTGCCCGGGGTCGAGGGCGTGCTCGGCGTAGTGCAGGATGTCGACGTCGAGGCCGCTGGCGGCGAACGCCCCGGTCAGCGCCGACAGCGGGCCGTTGCCGGTGCCGCGCAGCGGGCCGCCGTCGCGCAGCGTGCCGGTGAACTCGTGGACGCCCGGCCCGGTCTCCGCCGTGCTCCACTCCGTCAGCGGTCTCCTCTCGACCGGCGCCACGTAGGTGGCGCGGAACAGCTCCCACAGCTGCTCGGCGGTGATCTCCTCGCCGCTGCCGTCGGTGGCCCGCTGCACGACCTGCGAGAAGTCGATCTGCAGCCGCCGCGGCAGCTCCAGGCCGTAGCGGGTGTGCAGCAGGTACGCGATGCCGCCCTTGCCCGACTGGCTGTTGACCCGGATCACCGCCTGGTAGTCGCGGCCCACGTCGGCCGGGTCGATCGGCAGGTACGGCACGTCCCACGGCGCGAGCTCCGGCGGCACGCCCAGCTCCGCGGCCCGCTTGGCGTGGTGGGCCAGGCCCTTGCCGATGGCGTCCTGGTGGGTGCCGGAGAAGGCGGTGTAGACCAGGTCGCCGGCGTACGGATGACGCTCGGGCACCGGCAGACGGTTGCAGTGTTCGGCCACGCGCCGCACCTCGTCGATGTCGGACAGGTCGATCATCGGGTCGACGCCCTGGGTGTGCAGGTTGAGCGCCAGGGTCACCAGGTCGACGTTGCCGGTGCGCTCGCCGTTGCCGAACAGGCAGCCCTCCACCCGCTGCGCGCCCGCCAGCAGGGCCAGCTCGGCGCAGGCCACGCCGGTGCCGCGGTCGTTGTGCGGGTGGACGGAGAGGATGACCGCGTCCCTGCGGTCGAGGTGCCGGTGCATGTACTCGATCTGGTCGGCGTACACGTTGGGGGTGGCGACCTCGACCGTGGCGGGCAGGTTGTGGATCACGGGACGGTCGGGCGAGGCGTCCCACAGGGCGGTCAGGTCGTTGCAGACCTCCAGCACGAAATCCGGCTCGGTGAGGTTGAAGACCTCGGGCGAGAACTGGAAGCGGATGTCGCGGTCGCCGGCCAGGCGGGCGACGTGCCCGGCGGCGTCCCTGATCAGGTCGCGCAGCTCGCGGCGGTCGTGGCCGAGCACCACGTCGCGCCAGGTGGGGGCGGTGGCGGTGTAGAGGTGCACGACCACCCGGGACATCCCCTCGATCGAGGCGAACGTGCGCTCGATCAGGTCGCGGCGGGCGGCCGTGAAGACCACCACGCTGACGTCGTCCGGCACGGCTCCGGGGGTGGCCAGGTGGCGGACGAAGTCGAAGTCCAGCCGGCTGGCGGAGGGGTAGCCGACCTCGATCTCCTTGAAGCCCATGGTCGTGAGCAGGTCGAACATGCGGCGCTTGCGTCCGGTGTCCATCGGCTCGGCGAGGGCCTGGTTGCCGTCGCGCAGGTCGACCGGCACCCACAGGGGAGCCTGGGTGAGGCGCCGCGCGGGCCAGGCGCGCTCGGCCGGCGGGACCTCGACGCGCTCGTGGGCGGGGCGGTAGCGGTGGGAGGGCATGCTGCTCGGACGTTGCCGGTTCCAGAGGTACATCTCTTCCTTGCCTGTCGTGGCGGGGAGGACCGGCGGACACCCGTGACACCGCGGCGGGGTGCCGGTCTCGGTCAGGCCCCGCCGCGGCGGCCGAGAAGCAGCAGACCGTACGACGTCATGGCGGTACACTAGCCACACCACAGGTCCTCAGACAAGCTGACAGGTTTCCGATGCCTCTCGCGTCACTCCGCCCGAGCCCGCTCGTCGAGCAGGCCACCAGTCATCTCCGCGAGCAGATCACGAGCGGCGAGTGGCCCGTCGGCACCCGGCTCCCCGGTGAGAACGCGCTGGCCAAGACGCTCGGCGTGGGCCGCTCCACCGTGCGCGAGGCCCTGCGGGCGCTCGCGGGCGCGGGGCTGGTGCAGGCCCGTCAGGGGTCGGGGGTGTTCGTGATCGCCGCCGAGCCCGCCGAGGACTGGCCGGTCCGGCTGCGCCGCGCCGCCATCGCCGACGTCTACGAGGTCCGCATGATGGTCGAGACGCAGGCCGCCCGGCTGGCGGCGCGGCGGCGTACGGAGGAGGACCTGGCGGCGATCGAGGCGGCGCTGGAGGCGCGCGCCCGTGCGGCGGCGAGCGATGACGCCGCCTTCGTGGACGCCGACATCGCCCTGCACGCGGCGGTCGTGGCGGCGGCGGGCAACCCGGTGCTGACGGACCTGTTCGCCGAGTTCGCGCCCGCGCTGCGGCGGCGGCTGATCGACCTGGTGGAGCTGCTGCGGCTGCGCGACCACGATCCCGGGCCGGGGCAGGACTCACATGCTGCGCTGGTGAGGGCCGTCCGCGACGGCGACGGCGACGCGGCCGCCTCCGTCCTGGAGGCCGAGCTCCAGCGGACCCTCACCCACCTGTCCCAGCCCGACGGGCGATAGAGGGCATCCCGAAATCCGGCCGCGGTGGGTGCCGCGGCCGGGGCTGGGCGGGGCGCACACGGTCAGCGGTGATCAGCCGGTGGGCCCCGCGTCCGGACGGATGACGTTCTCGTCCTCGTCGACTTCCGGCTCCTCGTACGGCCGCCGCTCTTCCTCGTCGCCCTCCGGGAGGTCGGCGGAGATGGGCCGGCGGGTCCTGCGCGTGTCGGAGCCCGACCGTTCGGCGACGACGTCGCTCTCGCCCTCGATCCCGTCGATCGTCTCGGGCAGTTCCTCGGGTGTCTCCCTCATAGCCCCCACCTGCCCGGCGGATCCGGCCCGAACCCGCCCGCGGCGGCCTGTTACGGTCCCAGGATGGTCATTGAGCGCCCCTCCGCCCGCGTCATCATGGCCGATCCCCTCGGGCGGGTGCTGTTGTTCCGATTCGTCCCCCCGCAGCCGTGGCCGAAGGAGCCCGCGTGGCACCTGCCGGGCGGCGGGATCGAGGCCGGAGAGACACCGGCGCAGGCCGCCGTGCGCGAGGCGCTGGAGGAGACCGGCCACGCGCTGGACCCGGCCGACCTGGGCGATCCCGTGGCGGTGAACGAGGGCGTCTGGTCCAACCTGGGCCGCGACTTCCACACCGTGACGACGTACTTCTTCGCCCGGGTCCAGGCTCCGACCGTGGCTCCCACCGTGCCGGAGGACCATCCGGAGGAGGAGTGGCTGAACGGCCACCGCTGGTGGAGCGCGGAGGAGCTGACCGCCACGGAGGAGCGCGTGTTCCCGCCCGGACTGGCCGCGCTGCTGCCCGCGCTGCCAGCGGGCGGTCGGGCCGCCGGGGTCGTACGGCTGCCGTGGACGCACTGAGAAATTCCTCTCCGGAGGATGTCGAGACGACGTGGGCCGCTCCGACCCACTGGCGTACCGAGACAAGGAGCACGTCATGAGCAAGCTGATCTACTGGGTCCACACCTCGCTGGACGGTCACATCCACGGCCCGAACGGCGAGTTCGACTGGGCGCAGATGGGGCCGGAGCTGTCGGCGTACGGGGACGAGGTGCACGCCCGGGTCGGCACGTTCCTGTACGGACGCGTCGTGTGGGAGATGATGTCCGGCTACTGGCCGCACGTCGAGTCGATGTCCGACCACCCGCACGACCTCAAGTTCGCGCCGATCTGGCGGAGCACGCCGAAGGTCGTGTTCTCCACGACGCTGCGGGAGGCCGGCTGGAACACCCGGATCGTCTCCGGCGACCTGGAGAAGGAGGTCGCGGAGCTGAAGCGGCAGGCCGGCCGGGACCTGCTGCTCAACGGCGGCTCACGGCTGGCCTCGGCGCTCACCGCGCTGGGCCTGATCGACGAGTACCACGTGATGGTCCACCCGGTCGTGCTCGGCGGCGGCCGGCCGATGTTCCCGCCGCAGGAGCGCATGGACCTGCGGCTCGTGGACTCCCGGGTGTGCGACGGGCGTACGGCGGTGCTGCGCTACGACCGGGTCAGTTGAGGGCGTTCTCGATCTCGTGGCGGGTGGGCATCGAGGTGCTCGCGCCCTCCCGCTGCACCGACAGCGCCGCCGCCGTGGACGCGAAGCGCAGCGCCTCCTCCATGCCGCGCCCCTCGGCCCGGGCCACGGCCAGCGCCCCCACGAACGTGTCGCCGGCCGCGGTCGTGTCCACGGCCTTGACCGGGGCGGCGGGCACCCGCAGCCGCTCCCCGGAGCGCGCCCCGTACAGCGCGCCGTCGGAGCCGAGGGTGATGACGGCCTCCTGGACCTGCTGCAGCAGCGCCTCGAGGGCGTTCTCCGGCCCGGAGACGCCCGTGATGGCGGCGGCCTCGTGCTCGTTCGGGACGATCGTCGTGACGGCGCCGAGCAGCTCCGGCGGCAGCGGCCGGGCGGGCGCCGGGGTGAGGTAGACCGGCACCCGGGACACCTGGGCGGCCTGCGCCGCCGCCACGACGCCCTCCATGGGCAGCTCCAGCTGGAGCAGCAGCGCGTCGGAGCGGGCGATCGCCGCCATGTCCTCGCCCGAGGGCCCGGTGACGGTCCCGTTCGCGCCGGGGACGACGATGATCGAGTTGCCGCCGTCGTCGTCGACCACGATGTGCGCGATGCCGGTGGAGCCGGGCATCTGGCGCAGGCCGCGCACGTCGACGCCGGCCTCCGTGAGCGCGGTGCGCAGCTCCGCCCCGAAACCGTCGTCGCCCACCGCGCCCAGGAACGCCACCTGGGCTCCGGCGCGGGCGGCGGCGATGGCCTGGTTGGCGCCCTTGCCGCCGGGGATCGTACGGAATCGGTGACCCGTGACCGTCTCTCCCCGTGCGGGGGCCTGGCCGACGTACGCGACGAGGTCCATGTTGGCGCTGCCGAATACCGAGATCATGAGGCCATCATCTCCTGAGTACGGGCGGCGAGTTCGCCCAGCCCCACGCCGTCGAACCCGGTGAGGCTGCTGGCCAGGCCGTCGCGCAGCCGCCACCGGTCCGGCACGCCCCCGTTCAGCGCGCCCGCGATGGACCCGGCGGTGGCGCCCGCGGAGTCGGTGTCCCAGCCTCCGGCGACCGCCCCGGCGATCGTGGCGGTGAAGTCGCCGCGGCCATGGATCAGCGTGGCCGCGATCAGGGCGGCGTTGTTGACGGTGTGCACCCAGTGCAGGGCGCCGTGCCGCTCGTGCAGGAGGTCGACGACGCGTTCGAAGTCGTCCTCGCGGGCGGCGTCGGCGGCGGCCAGGCGGACCGCCTCGTGCAGGCGCGAGCCGCGCGGCACCACGGACAGGCCGGCGCGCACGACCTCCTCCGCCGACGTGGCGACCAGCGAGGCGGCGCACATCGCCGCCGTGAACATCGCCCCGTAGATCCCGTTGGCGGTGTGCGTCAGGCGGGCGTCGCGCCAGGCGTACTCGGCCGCCGTTGCCGGGTCGCCCGGGTTGACCCAGCCGTACACGTCGGCCCTGATCAGCGCGCCGATCCACTCGCGGAACGGGTTGCGGTACGTGGCCGTCGCGGGCGGCTCGACGCCGTCGAGCAGGTTGCGGTACGCGACCCGCTCGGCGGTGAACGTGCGCCCGGCGGGCAGCTCGTCCAGCCAGTGCTTGGCCACGTCGTCGGTGGTGAAGCCGCGGCCGTGCCGCTCCAGCACCGACAGCGCCAGCAGCGGGTAGTTGAGGTCGTCGTCCTCGGGGATGCCGTCGATGTTCTCGGCGAGGGAGTTGACGGCGCTGCGCCGGTTCCACGGCCAGCGGCGGGCCACGTCGTCCGGCAGGCCCTTGGCGGTGAACCAGCCGCGGATCGGCCAGTTGCCGGTGGCCTCGGCGATCTCCCTGATGCCCTCGCGCGGGATCTTCTCGACGGGTTTGCCGAGCACGCAGCCGGCCGCCCGTCCCTGCCAGGCGCCGAGCACCCGGGCGGGGTCCACGTCGCGGCGGCCGGCGGGCGCGGGCCGGCCGGGGCAGGCGGCGACGATGGCGTCCCAGTCGGACGGCTCGTCCAGCGGCGACGGGACGGCCGCCAGCTCGTCCAGCAGGTGCTCGGCGAGCCCGCGCAGCCGCGCGGCGCCCGGCTCGGAGGCGCCGGCGCGCGGCGGGGCGTCGTGCCCGCCCGCCGCGTGCCAGCGCTCGGCGATCTCGCGCACGTCGCGGCCGTCCTCGGCCGCCTGGCGCAGCTCGTGCCCGACGAGGTCCTCAGGCTGGACCCAGGTCAGCCGGATCATCGGCCGTCGAGCTCCGCGAAGGCCGCCTCGTGGCGGCGGCGGCGGGCCACGTCGTCGGCGTGCACCCGGCGGGCCACCTCCGCGATCGCGAGCCCGGGGGCCACCAGGTCGGTACGGCTGGCCGCCGCCACCTGCTCCGCCCACGCCGACGGCACGGCTGACAGCCCGCCGAGCGCGCCCGCGATGGCGCCGCCCATGGAGGCGATCGAGTCGGCGTCGCGCCCGTAGTTGACCCCGCCGAGCACGGTGTCGCGGTAGCCGCCCTTGGCGATCACCAGGAACCCGAGCGCCAGCGGCAGCTCCTCGATGCTGTGCACCCGGCTCGGCCGCCGCGCGCCCAGCCCCTGGTCGCGGTAGGTGTCGGCGACCGTGTCGAACGGACGCACGGCGGCGCGCAGCGCCTCGAACGAGCCCTCCCAGTGCGTCAGCCCGGAGGCGGTCTCGCAGACGGCCTCGATGGCGGCCCGCGTGCCGTCCTTGGCCAGGCGCAGGCAGGTCGCGACCACGGAGTCGGCGCTGGCGCCGGGGCGCATGGCCTCGGCGACGGCGGCGGCCATCACGCCGGCGGCCTCACGGCCGTAGCTCGACTGGTGGGCCCCGGTCAGGTCGACGGCCTCGGCGTAGGCGGCGTCGGGGTCGGCGGCGTTGACGATGCCGACCGGGGCGACGTACATGGCGGCGCCGCAGTTGACGATGTTGCCGACGCCGGCCTCGCGCGGGTCGGCGTGCCCGTAGTGCAGGCGGGCGACGATCCACTTCTCGGCCAGGAAGATCCGCTGCAGCGGCAGCGCCTCGCTCTCCAGCTCGGGGATCCACCGCCGCTCGCCCATCAGCTCGGGCACCAGGTACTCGGCCATCGCGTACGCGTCCAGGTGCCCGCCGGCCTTCTCGTACACGCGGATCAGGGCGTGCGTCATCAGGGTGTCGTCGGTGATGTGGCCGTCGCCCTTGTGGTAGGGCGCGATGGGGCGGGCGTTGCGCCAGTCCTCGTTGAACGGCGGCACGATGCCCTCGACGCGGCCGCCGTAGCGTTCCACGATCTGCTCGGGGGTCCAGCCTTCGGTTGCGCCGCCCAGCGCGTCACCGACCGCTGCCCCCGCCACGCAGCCAGTGGCCCTGTCCTCAAGCGGCGTCATGCGATTCCTTCCGTCAGTGTGTCCGCTACTTCGATGAGATCCCGCCCGGCCAGATCGGGCAGGCAGCAACCGGCCAGCGTACGGGCCGACGCGATCCACCCCTCCGGGATCGCGTCGAACCCGCCGCAGGCGCCCGCGAGCGCCCCGGTGAGCGCCGGGGCGGAGTCGGCCACCGGCGCCAGGCAGGCCGCCGCGGGAACGGCCCGGCTCAGCTCGCCGCCGGCCGCCTCGGCCAGCGCGAGCGCCACGGGCACCGTCTGCGCGGCGCCCACGCCGTAGCTGTAGACGTGGTCGAGCAGCGCCGCGTCGAGCGCGGGCACCGCGGCGAACGGGTCTCCCGCCGCGCGGGCGGCCTCCAGCGCGGCGCGGGCGTTGTGCCCGATGGCGGTGCCGGGCGGCAGGACGGCGAGCGCCGCCTCGATCGCCGGGCCGATCCGCCCGGACGCGACGGCCGCGGCGACCGCGGCGGCCATGGCCCGCGCGCCGAGCACGCCGTCGAGGGCGTTGGTGACCTGGGCGTCCTCGGTGGGGTCGCGGCCGATGACGCCGTAGGCGACCGCCCGGATCGCGGCGGCGTCGTCGAAGTGGTGCGGGTTGTCGTGGCCGGACGCGGGCGGCTCGACGCCCTTGGCCAGGTTGTCCAGCGCGGTCGCCACGGAGATGCGGGCCCTGACGTCGGTCAGCTCCCTGAACGCCTCGGCGCGCGGCCGGTGGACGGTCAGCGCCGTCCAGGCGAGCCACTCGGCGTCGTCGGACGGCCCGATCCGCAGCGGCGCGACCGGCTGGTTGAGCGCGAACGGCACCGGCAGCGTGGTGACGCGGTGCTCCTCGGCGAACGCGTCGAGCTCGCGGTACAGGCGGCGGCTCCACGGCGCGTGCAGCGCCGAGCGGTGGCGGCCCGCGGGCCAGCCGGCGGCGTCGCCGACGGCGAGCCCCGCGAAGGCCCCCCTGATTCTGTCCCCCGACATGTGATCTACAGTCCTTCCACCAGTTGCTCGGCCGTGTCGAGCACGTGTCTCCCGGCCACGACGGGCAGGCATTTGCCCGTCACGGGGCCGATCCTGGCGGCCCAGCGGGCGGGGACACCCGCTTCGCCCTGCGAGGCGCCCGCCACGGCGCCGGCGATGGCGCCGATCGTGTCGGCGTCACGGCCCAGGCTCACCCCGAAGGTCACGGACTCCTCGACGTCGCCGTCACCGGCCAGGAAGGCGGCCAGCGCCAGCGCGACGGCCTCGGGCGCGACGTCGGTCCAGGGGTAGTGGCGGACGACCACGGCCTCGTGCAGCGCCTCGACGGCTTCCGCGCCGCGTCCGCGCGGCCCGCCCGCGGCGAGCACCTCGCAGACCCGCACCACGTTCCTGGCCGTCCAGGAGTCGGCCGGGATCACCGACAGCGCGGCCTGCACCACGTCGCGGGGCTCAGCCCCGGCCATGGCCGCGGCCACCGCGCCGGCGACCGCCCGGCCGCCCGCGATGCCCTCGCCGGACCCGCTGACGCGACCGTCCTGCTCCAGCAGCCGCGCCGCCTCCGCCGGATCGCCGGGACAGAAGATCCCGTACGGCGCCGCCCGCATGGCGAGCCCGTCGGACCAGCCGTGCTGGTGCGCGAGCCCGGTCAGCGGCGGTTCGAGGCCGCGGCGCAGCGCCTCGACGGTGCCGAGCTCGGAGAAGCCGGCTCCGCGCATCGGCCCGGTCGCCAGCGGGACGATCTCCTCGCGGTAGGCCTGCTCGACGTCGTGGGAGGTCAGCCCGTGCCCGTGCCGCACCAGCAGCGACGCGGCGAAGATGGCGTACTCGGTGTCGTCGGTGCCGCCGCCCTCGATCTCGGTGAGCCGCCCCCACCGCCGGCGGATCTCCGCGGGCGTGAGGTTCTCGGCGGGCGCCCCGAGGGCGTCGCCGGCCGCGAGGCCGAGCAGACACCCCCGGGCTCTGTCCCTCAGTTGGCTGCGATCCGTCACCGGTGGTAGCGCTCCAGCACCTGGTTGCCCTCCTCGACGAGCCGCTTGGCCACCTCGTCGAGGGTGATCTTGTCAGCGAAGTACTCCTGAAGGACCGGCGTGGCGACCTTGCTGCGCCACTCGTCGTAGCCGTTCACCTTGAGGAACGGGGCCACGACGAGGTTCTTCGCCGAGGCGGTGGCGACGTCCCAGCCGTTCTCCTGCGTGGTCATCGCCGGGTCGGCGGCGGCCTTCTGGGAGGCGGGCAGGAGCCAGTCGCCCTTGGCGAGCTTGGCCTGGTTGGCGGCGTTCAGGAAGAACGAGATGAACTGCATGGCCTCGTCGGGGTGCTCGCTCTCCTGCGCGATCGACAGCGTCTGGGAGACGGCGCCCTGCTGGGCCGAGGTGCCCTTGGGCGCGGGCAGCGTGACCCACTCGAAGTCGTCGGGCGCCTGCTCGACCACCTGCTGGCGCAGGTAGACGCCGGTCGGCAACATCGCGAACTTGCCCTGGAAGAACGCGGGCAGCGGGTCGGCGGTGCCCTGGCCGAGCGCGGCCGGGTCGGCGGACTTGTCCTTGTAGAGCTGGTCGTGGATGCGCTGGAGCACCTCGCGCTCCTCGGGGCCGACCTTGACGGTGGTGTTGCCGTCGGTCGTCTGGAAGAACGTGCCGCCGAAGTTGAGCGCCAGGTTGAGGGTCTTGTTGACCGGCGACTTCATCGCCCAGGCGACGCCGTACTGGCCGTCCTTGGTCATCTTCTTGGCGGCCTCGGAGAACTCGTCCCAGGTCCACGGCTCCTCGGGCGTCGGGACGCGCACCCCCGACTCGTCGAGCAGCTTCTTGTTGGCGATGATGACCTGCGACTCCTGGAGGAACGGCACGCCGTAGACGCCCTGCTCGCCCTCGCCGCCGGTGAAGGTGACGGTGTCCCAGGCCGACTGCGGGATGTCGCTCTTCAGCTCGGCCGGCAGCTTGGCGGACAGGTCCAGCAGATAGCCGTCGGAGGCGAAGCCGGCCAGGGCGGGCGAGTCGTTGTGGATGACGTCCGGCGCCGTGCCGCCCGCGAACTGAGTGACGAGCTGGTCGTTGACGTTGTCCCAGCTGCCCTGGACGTAGGTCACCTGGATGTCCGGGTGGGCCTTGTTCCACTCGTTCACGAGCTCTTTGTTCGCCGCGACCGATTCCTTCTGCCACGCCAGGCTGAGGAAATCGAGCTTCACCGGCTCGCCGGGGGCGGCCGGCTCGCCGCCCCCTCCCCCGCCGCACGCGGCGGCGAGCGTGACGATCGCCGCGGCCGCCAGAGCGGACTTGATACGCATAGGAGCCTCCTAGCCCTTGACGGCGCCGGCCATCAGGCCCGACTTCAGACGCCGCTGGATGATTGCGAAGAAGATCAGGCTCGGGATCGTCGCCATGAGCGACGCCGCGGCGAGTGGTCCGAGCCGGGCCACTCCCTCGGGGCCGGTGAACCTCACCAGCGTCAGCGGGAGTGTCATGACGTCGGGGTCCTGGAGGAACACGAGCGCGAACATGAACTCGTTCCAGGACGAGATGAACGCGAACAGCAGGGTCGCGACCACGCCCGGGGCCAGCAGCGGGGCGACCACGCTGGCGATCGCGCGCAGCCGGCTCGCGCCGTCCACGGAGGCGGCCTCCTCCAGCTCGCGCGGCACCGCGCGGACGTACCCCTGCAACATCCACAGCGCGAACGGCAGGGTGAACGTCACGTGCACGGCCACCAGACCCGGCAGGGTGTTGACCAGCTCCAGGTCCCGCATGATCAGGAAGAGCGGGATGATGATCAGGATGAACGGGAACACCTGGCTGACCAGCACCCACCCGATCGCGATCCGGTTGACCAGGCTGCGGTAGCGGGCCATCGAGTACGCCGCGGGCAGCGAGATCACCACCGTGAGCAGGCTGCTGGCGAGGGCCACGACCAGGCTGCGCAGCGCCGCGCCGACGAGGTCCTGCTCGCCGAACGCGTCGGTGAAGTTGGCCGGCGTCGGCTCGCGCGGGATCCACGTCGGGCTGGTCAGCGCCATCTCCTGCGGCGTCTTCAGCGCCGTGGACAACAACCACAGCAGCGGGAACGCCAGGAAGACGACGTAGGCGAGCAGCGCGGCGTACAGCGGGACGCGCCTCATCACTTGGCCTCCCTCATCTGGCGCCACAGGTAGAGCCCGAGCACCGCGAGCACGACGATCGCCATGGCCAGGCCCAGCATCGAGGCGTAGCCGGCGGCCCGGTAGCGGAACGCCTCCTCATAGGCGAACAACATCGGCAGCCTCGTCCGGCCGCCGGGGCCGCCCTGCGTGAGCACGTAGACCAGGCCGAACTGGTTGAAGTTCCACACGAAGTCGAGGGAGGTGATCGCCACGATCACCGGACGCAGCTGGGGCAGGGTGATGTTCCAGAACCGCCGCCAGCGGCCCGCGCCGTCGACCTCGCCGGCCTCGTACAGCTCCTTGGGGACGTTCTGCAGGCCGGCGAGCAGCACGACCGTGGTCTGCGGCATGCCCGTCCAGACGCCGACGACGATGATGGCGGGCAGCGCGAGCGAGAAGTCGGCCAGCCAGTTGACGTCGGTGCCGAGCAGGCCGTTCAGGATGCCGGCGTCGGGGTGGTAGACGAGCTTCCACATCAGGCCGATGACCACCGGCGGCATCGCCCACGGCACCACCGCCAGCACCCGCGCCACGCTCCTGAACCGCAGGTTCATGTTGAGCAGCAGCGCGAGCCCGAGCGCGGCGAGGAACTGCAGCACGGTCACCGAGACCGACCAGATCGCGCCGATCTGGAACGACGCCCAGAACTGCTCGTCGGAGAGCATCCGGGTGAAGTTCTCCAGGCCGACGAAGCTCGTCTCGTGGACGCGGGTGTTGCGGGCGTCGGTGAACGCCAGGCCGATGCCGTACAGCAGCGGGCCCACACTGAACAGCAGCACCGGCACCATGGCCGGCAGCATCAGCAGCCACATCTCCCGCTTCTGACGCGACGCCCCGCGCCGCTTGCTGCGCGGCGCCCGGGGCGGCGCCGGTCTGGTCGCGGTCGCCGTCACGCGCCGCCCTCCTTCCTGTCAGCGGGCTCGTACGCGGGACCCGCCGTCGAGGCGCGTACGGCCAGCCGGGGCGCCACGGTGACCACCCGGGGCTCGCGGTCGCCGCCCCGCAGCCGGTCGAGCAGCAGCTCGGCGGCGACCTTGCCGCGTTCGGCCGAGCCGAGCGAGACGCTGGTCAGGGACGGCCAGGAGGCCGCGGCGAGGTCGGTGTCGTCCATGCCGACCACCGCCACGTCGTCCGGCACCCGCCGCCCGGCCGCGCGCAGCACGTCGAGCGCGCCGAGGGCGATCAGGTCGTTGGCGCACATGAGCGCGTCCACGTCGGGCACCCGGGCGAGCAGCTCCGCCACCGCGCGGGCGCCCTCGGCCCGGTAGAAGTCGCCGATCTGCACGAGGTCGTCGTCGTAGGGCAGCCCCAGGTCCTCCAGCGCCTCCCGGTAGGCCGCCCCGCGGGCCGCGCCGGGCACGGTGTCGAGCGGGCCGTTGACCATCGCGATGCGGCGGCGGCCGAGCGCGTAGAGGTGGTCGACCGCGAGCCGGACGCCGGTGCGGGAGTCGGCGCGGACGTTGTCCACCGGGGTGCCCTCGGGCACGGAGCCGATGATCACGACGGGGGCGCGGGCCGCGGCCAGCATCTCCAGGTGGGCGTCCGTGACCCGCAGCGGGCTCATGATCAGCCCGTCGACGTAGCGCTCGCCGAGGCTGTGCAGGACGTCGATCTCGTCGGCGGCGACGGCGTCGGTGGAGTGCAGCACCAGCCGGTATCCGGCGGCCTTCAGCACCGGCTGGATCTGGCGCAGCATGGCGAGGTAGGCGGGGTTGCCCACGTCGGCCATGGCGAAGGCGACCTGGTCGGTGCGCCGCGACTTGAGCGACCTCGCCACGGCGTTGCGCACGTAACCGAGCTCCTCGGCCGCCTTCAGCACCTTGCGCTCGGTCTCCTGCCGGGTCGGCAGGCCGTTCAGCACCCGCGAGACGGAGGCGATCGAGACACCGGCGCGCTCGGCGATCGTGTTGATCGTGGGTCCGTCGGCCAAGGCTGTCCTTCCATCCTGGCGTAAACGTTTACAAAGAGTTGGTCTGTAAACGTTTACGGTGTGCTGGACATGAAACCTGCGCGTAACGTCCGGGTCAAGTCACGATCCCATAACGCAAGGTCACCCTGGCGCCGCGAACCTCGCCTGGACCAGAGCCGACTTTCCGGGGCACGCCCGGCGTCCGGTCCGTGATGACGGACACCTGGGACGCGCGCAGCTGATGGAGGTCTCCGGGCCGACCCGGCCGGAGACCCGCCGCGTTCCGTGGTGTGCGCCGGTTCGGCGTGCGCGTCCAGAACGTGTGGAACGAGGCCGGGATCGCGCCACGCCGACCCGCCGGAGCGGGCGGCGTCGGGCGTCCCCCGGCCCCGAGGTCTGATCTGCGCGCCGACGACGGGATCTCCGCCGGTGACCCAGGAGGTCCGCGGCACCGGTGTGCGCGTCGCCGCACTCGGCCGCGACGACGGCTGGTGCGACACCGGCGACCCGGCGGACTCGGGTCCCGCGCCGTGGTCCACCCTCGTTCCACCCCACCGCCGCTGGAGGAGCCGCGCGCAGCGGTGGATCAGCGGCGGCCGGGCTCACCGCCGCCGAGTGGGTCCCGCGGACGCGGTGGTTCAGTCGCGGGCGGGGGCCGGCTCGGGGGCTGTCTCTTATACA
>NZ_POUD01000003.1 GCF_003236395.1 Nonomuraea aridisoli
CTTGCCGCGCAACTCGATGGCGTCGAATCCGGCGTCCACCGCGAACGCGAACTTCTCCTGCAGCGTGCGGCCAGGCAGAAGCTGCTCCTGTACGGCGAGCTTCATGTCACTCCTTGAATTCGAAGACAAGCGTCGACAGAACCAACGGCTTCACCGCGCCGGCGTACGCGACAGCGGGATCCGCGGACGGTCTGGATACATGTCCGCGCCGATCACGACCACGGTCACCTGAATGGGACACGGTGACGGCATCGCTTCACCTTTCCTGAGCGTCCCACCGGTTCTTCTGAGCGGGCCACTGCCCGCAAGTCGTGGGCGATCTCGGTTGGCTGTTCGTCGCTGCTGTGTCTTGGCTGTGTCCTCAAGCTGATCGCTGATCCACACGGACGTCGAGTGGCTCGGGAACAGCCTCAGCCATCTGCGAGTTGCGGCTCGGGTGGCCGCCGCCGTTCCCGTTCCTGGACGGGCGCCACATGCGGGCCGCATAGCCTTGGAGACCCCGTGCAGTGCGGCGGTGCCATGGGTCGACGCTTGGCATGACGACCGGCCACCAGCAGCGCACACGTGCCTGGTCGAGCAGTCGCCGCAATGAACTTTTGGACGATCGCGTCCATTTAACTCACGGCGTCCGAGCTTGTCAACTCGGGATGTGAAGAACTCGGAGCGGCGGCGGCAGGCGGACGATGAGGGCGTTCGGGCCGGCTCGCGAGTTCATAGACGTTCGCGAGTGGTTGGCGCCACGCACGGTCGGTCGTGAAGGATCTTGTCCCGTCCCTCGGCCGGTGCACGCAAGCCAAACTGGACGAGAGCGTCTACTTGCTGACGGCGGTGCCTACGTGCCGGCACTCCAGGTGGAAGCCCGCCGCGACCCGATCGCCTCGCATGTCTTGCCAGCACTCTTTACCGATCGGTCGCGCGGCTTCCTGTACTGCTGGGTGGCGCTGGACCGCGCGATCGCACCGCTCCCGGCGCACGTTCTGCCTGGCGCAGGCACCGGCCGGTGACCGGCAGGCGTAAGGCATAGGTCTCTACTGCCGGGATGCTCATTCGAGAGCCTCCTTGGGCAGCCCCTGTTCCAAGGACTCGATGACCCAGTCGGCCTGCGCCTCGGCGAGCTGGGCGGAGTTGAACTTGTGGCTGGCCACCCCGACGCAAGCGACTCCGGCCGCATGCGCGCCCGCCACGTCGTGAGGGGTGTCACCGATGACCAGGCAGCAGTCCTCGTCCAGGTCCTCGCCGTAGACCAGGGAGGCCCGGCGCAGCGCGATGCGGGTCACCTCGGCGCGGTCGTTGGAGTCCGAGCCGTAGCCGCCGAAGGAGAAGAAGCGATTCAGGTTGGCGCGGTGCAGCTTGATGTGCGCGGCGGTTTCCACGTTGCCGGTGATCAGGCCGACCAGGTAGCCCTGGTTGACCAGCCCGGTGAGCAGGTCCTCGACGCCGGGCAGCACGCGGTAGTGTTCCGCCTCCTCCACGGTTTGGCGCAGGTAGTGCAGGCGGCGTTCCAGGAGCCTGGCGAACTCGTGCCGTTCCGGCTTGCGGCCCAGTACCGCTTCGAACGTCTTACGGCCCACGTCGGGGTCGGTCATGCCGGTGTCGGTGAACTCGCCGATGTCGGCGGGGATGCCGTACAGCTTGTCGAAGGCCAGGCGCCACGACCGGGCACCCGCCCCGCCGGTGGTGATCAGGGTGCCGTCGATGTCGAACAGCAGGGCCAGGCGTCGGTTATGGGAGGCGCTCATCCGGTCGGCCGTTCCGCGTGCCCGCCGAAGCCCTTGCGCATGGCCGACAGGACCTGGTTGGCGAAGTGGTCCAAATCCCTGGAGCCGAACCGGGAGAACAACGCGCTGACCAGGGTGGGCGCGGGCACCCCCTCCTCCACTGCGGCGAGCGCGGTCCAGCGTCCCTCGCCGGAGTCCGAGACCCTGCCGGAGAACTCCTCCAGGTTCGGGGACCGCAGCAGGGCAGCGGCGGTGAGGTCCAGCAGCCAGGACCCGATCACGCTGCCGCGGCGCCACACCTCAGCGACTTCGGCGAGATCGATGTCGTACTGGTAATACTCGGGGTGTTCGAGCGGGGCGGTCTCGGCGTCGGCCTGGCGGCTCGCGGTGCCGACGTTGGCGTTCCTCAGGATGTTCAGGCCCTCGGCGTAGGCGGCCATGACCCCGTACTCGATCCCGTTGTGCACCATCTTCACGAAGTGCCCGGCACCGGCCGGTCCGCAGTGCAGGTAGCCGTGTTCCGACGGCGCGGGAGTCCCGTCCCGGCCGGAGGTGCGCGGCGCCGCGTCCACGCCGGGAGCGATCGCCTCGAAGATCGGTCGGAGCCGGTCCACGATCTCGTTCGGGCCGCCGATCATCAGGCAGTAGCCGCGCTCCAGTCCCCACACCCCGCCGCTGGTGCCCACGTCGACGTAGTGGATGCCGGACTCCGAAAGGGCCTTGGACCTGGCGATGTCGTCCTGGTAGTAGGAGTTGCCGCCGTCGATGACCACGTCATCAGGTTCCAGGTGGCCCGCCAGGTCGCGGACCGTCGTGTCGGTGATCTCGCCGGCCGGGACCATGACCCACACCGCCCGGGGCTTGTCCATCTTGGTCACCAGGTCTTCCAGGGAGGACGCCCCGGTGGCCCCTTCGCTTTGCAGTTCCTTCACCGCATCCGGGCTGATGTCGAACACCACGCAGTCATGACCGGCCCGCATCAGCCGCCGGACGAGGTTGGCGCCCATCCGGCCCAACCCGACCATTCCGATTTGCATCTCGTGTCTCCTCGTTCTTGTGTCATCCCTGGCTTCGGAACTGCGCTTGGCCCGCTCCGCGCGGGCCGACGCCGGCGAAGCCAGGAATCCCGGCTGCGCGCCGAGCCGGATCGGTCCGATGTCGGCCATTGCGAAGCCGCGCCCGACTGTGGCCGTAGCTCCCAGGTCCTTGTGTCGGAAGGGCTGCGGGATGTCTCTCCACGCAGCGCGCTGATGTTCCTCGCGGCTGCCGGCCCGACTCGGTGGCCACCTGGGCGAGCATCGGCAGCGGCTCTCCGGCGTCAGGGTGAGGGACCTCCCCGAAGTCGCCCACGGCAAACACCTTCGGGTGCCCGTCGACCTGCATGGGTGGGCGTCACCGTGATCCGCTCGTGCGGGCCGGTCGGACGCTCAGGCCACATAGGCAAGACGCCACCGGAGCCGGCGTCATCGGGATGCCGGGATGCCCGGATTCCGCTGCCTGCACCGCATCCATCGACAGGGTGCGGACCCTGTCGATGCAGCGCCTGTCCGCATCCTCGGTGGCGAGCTGGTTTGCTTGATCGGTCATGAGCAGTTCGCGCTCCTTTGACTGCGGCCATGCGGGAAGTGGCCGTGCACGCGGCGGCGTCGCGTCGTACCGATCGCGTGGTATAGAAAATGGCCGAGCCGACGACGGCGGCGACCGCCATGGCGATGGTCTGTTCGTGGAGCCCCGTCCACCTGGACGTCTGTGCCGGCCAGCTCCGGCCGGCCAGCAGCCCCGCGTAACTTGTCCAGAATCGAGCGCTTCAGTCCCGGTTGCTGAAGCTCGTATGTTCGCGATCGTCCGGTGCCGCTGACCGGATGCTTCTACGTACACCGTCACTGGCCTCGTACCCACTCCAGCCGCATGTACCAGGGCCATTGCCGCCACAGTCCCCGGGCCGAAGCTGAGCCCCTCGAACGCCGATGGTGAAGCATGACCTGATGCTTAGCATTGGCTGATGTTTCGAGTCCTACACTGAGACAATCGACGCATTAGGCGAGGGATTTATGAAAATGCACCGCATCGGAAAAATAGTCCACAATGCGGGGGTTTCAACCGCTCGGTATGGGCTTGTCATCAACCTTCTGGAGATCGGGCGAATAAAATTCGAAGACTACGAGGTGGAGAATATTCGTCCACTCGTAACCTCGAGCCCGCCGCTCTCGTGGCTGATCTCCCGATTGGGGGAGAAGAAAGTCGCTAGGCTCATCGGCGTCACTGAAATCGTTCTGGGCTCGCTGATCGCGGCCAAACCGATCGCGCCCAGAGCATCAGCCCTCGGCAGCCTCGCCGCCGTCGGCATGTTCGCCACCACCCTCAGCTTCCTGGCCACGACGCCCGAGGCGTGGCAGGAAACCCGCGGCGAACCGAAGCTGTCCCTCGCAGGGCAGTTCCTGGTCAAGGACGTCGTGCTCCTCGGAGCCTCCTTGCTGACGGCCGCGGACGCCCTGCAGGCCGCCGAGAGCCGGTAGCTCCTCAGAGCCTGACCGGATACCGCCCCTGCTGGGCGGTTCCTTATGCCGGTGACCGTCCCGGCGTGTTCCCTGGCGGCGTGCTGATGGGCGCGGCTGATGGTGGAGACCACGCTCACCGTCCAGCCGATCTTTCCGGCGTCCACCGACGAGCTCGCCGGCCGCGTTACGACGGCCCCCGTTCAGCCTGTCGGGCGGGCAGTCGATCAACGAGTGATCCTCTCCAGCTGCCTTGCCGAGGCCCTTCGCCGCATCGGCGTAGCTCTGGCGTGTCACAGCCTTCGCCTTGACTCCGTTTGACAAGCTTGGGTAAATCACGCAAACTGGACGCAATCGTCCAAAACGGACCTGGGTGCGACGCTTCGACCAGGTCAGAGGGCGCCTCTGTGGTCAGGACCACGCAGCTCTGACAGATGTCCCCGCCGGACCTCCAGCCCCTATCCAGGCTGACGCGGCCGACAGGCGGTTCCCCGGAGTGTTGTGCGTGGCGGCCACCCGACAAGGAGTTCGCAGATGGCTGTTCCTGAGCCCATCGACGCTGGTATGGGCCAGCGATCAACTGGAAAGACGAAGCCGCGGATGTGCCGGCAGGCCGAGACCGGCCCCGGACGGCGGGGCCGTGGTCGCTCGGACAGGCTGATCGGCCGCGCCGGAAGAGCGGTGCGGAGTACCTTGTCGCTGCGCTCCATCCGTGTGCGCTACACAGCGGCGGTGACGCTGCTCGTCCTCGTGGTCGTGGCCGTGGTCGGCGTGAGCCTGGACCTGGCGATCCGGTACAAGATCCGGAACGAGGTGTTCGGCAACGCCGAGCGGGTCGCCGACCGGTGGAGTGCCCGGGTGCGGGCTGGTGGGCTGCCGCACCCCATCCCGCCTTCCGCGGGTATCGATCTCATCCAACTGGTGGATGCCCGTGGCAACGTCGTCGGCTCCAGTCCTCGGGCGGCGGGCCGGCCGCCGCTGAGCGGGTTGAGGCCGACGTCCAGCCATCCGCTGCAACAGCGGACCGAGTGTTCGGGGAAGAGGTGTGTCCTGCTGACGGCCAGCAGGGTCTCACCGTCCGCCGACGCCTCCGTCGTTTACGCGGGAGCGGCTGAGCCGTCGTACCTGACGGCGCATGATTTCGAATACGTCATCGCGGTGACCGCGCTCATGATGGCCGTAGTGGGGGGACGGCTGACGTGGCGGATGATGAGCCGGGCTCTGCGCCAGGTTGAGGAGCAGTACGAGCTCGCCTCCACCACCGCCCACGAGCTCCGCAATCCGATCGCCGGCCTGCGCTTGCAACTGGAGGAGGCGCTCTGTTACCCCGACCGTGTCAATCCTCGTGACGCGATCCGCGAGGCCTTGTCGACCGGTGACCGGCTCGAGGCGATCGTGGAGGACCTGTTGCTGCAGGCCCGGCTGCATGGCGGTGAGCCGATGCCGTACGAGCCGATCGACCTCGGTGCGCTGGTCGAGCAGGAGGCGGGCATGCCTTCGCAGGATGTGCCGGTGCAGGTTCGGGTGGTCGGTGACGTATGGGTGCGTGGCTCACGGATCCAACTGATCCGGCTGGTGAGCAACCTGGTGGCCAACGCGCGGCGGCACGCCGAGGCCCACGTCGCCGTGTGCGTCACCCGGGCCCATGGCCAAGCGGTCCTGGTGGTGACCGATGACGGCGCCGGCATCGAACCGGCCGACCGTGAGCGAGTTTTCGAGCGGTTCGTACGTCTGGAGGACGGACGTCGTCGTGAGGCCGGCGGCAGCGGCCTCGGGCTCGCGATCTCCCGCGACATCGCCCACGCCCACCAGGGAACTCTGCGCATCGAGGACTCTTCTCGCGGCGCCCGGTTCGTCCTCCGGCTGCCACTGCTGGAGGAAAGCTGCGAGTGCGTCGCCGGTCCCCTCCATCCGGTCACCGGCGAGCACGAGTAGTGCTGCCGGCCATGTCCGCACTTGGATGAGATCGATGCCGGCGAAGGCGGGGATGGGGTGTGCCGGTTGCTCGCCCCGCCTCCGGTCCGGTCGACAGCCGCTGCACGGACGAATTGGAAGATTTCGTCCATTTACGCTATGGTTTTGTCAAGCCAGGATGTCAACCACACGCGGTGCTGCTGAAGCGCGCGGCAAGGGGGCGGTTGAGATGTCCACTGCTCACGACGTCATGGACGAGCTGTTTCGAGCGTTCAACGATCACGAGCTGGGCCAGATGGGCCTGCACTACAGTCCGAGCGCCGTCCTGGTCCTACCGGAAGGCGTGGCGGAAGGACGAGAGCAGATCGTCGCCGTATACGAACAGCACCTCACGGCGTTCCCCGATGCCCGCCTGACCCCCTGGTACAAGGCGACCCTCAGCGACCCCGCGGTCACCGAATGGATGCTCACCGGCACCCATATGGGGCCCTTTCTTCTCCCCTGCGGACGTTACCTGGAAGGATCTCGCCGTCAAATCGCCGTTCGCGGTTGCTGTGTGGCTCACGTCGAGGACGACAAGGTCATCACGCACCAGGTGTATTACGACCAGCTGGAGTTGTGCAGCCAACTTGGCTTCCCCCGCGTCGCGACGGCCGACTGACCGTCCGGCTCCTTTCCGTCGCGGGCATGCCACACCCCGAAGAACGCCGATGACTGCGACCAACGACACCGAGCGGTGGTCGCCCATGTGTTGACCGGCTTGTCCTCTTTGTGGGCTGTTGGGGTTTCCGGCGTACCTGATCGAGGAAGAGCTATGAGGGAACGGCGGTACGGCCGCACACCAGAGGTGCCTCCCACGCCGGCGGCACCATCACGCACGTCAGGACGCCCCCCTCGTCCGCGAGGAGGATGACGGCATGTTGCTGACCCGCGTTCTCATGACGTCGGCGACGCTGCTCCGCGGGGTGTTGCCCGACCCTCTGCGGGGTGCGGTTCCCTGCCCGCGGCGGCTGGGCACCTGCCCGGGAGGGCTCCATATCGACGTGCACGGCATCGGCGGGCCCGGTACGGAGACCGCGGCCGAGCGACTCGAGGAAATGCTGCTCGAACAACCCGGAGTCGACCGAGCGGAGGTCAACGGGCGTCTCGGCAACGTTTTCGTGGGCTGCGATCCGGACAAGGTCGACCAGGCCAAGCTGATGGCGATCGTCGCCGAACTCGACGAACAGGAGGAGCGGGCGCACCACACGCCGATCCGGCTGGCCGAGGAGCACGTACGCGCGACGATACGGCTGGCCGCCGGCGTGACGGGGATCGGGCTGGCGTTCGGGGGCAGGGCAGCCAGGCTGCCGCGTCTCACCCCCGCCGTCCCCGCGCTGCTGCACCTGGCGGACTCCACGCCGATCCTGCGCGCGGAACTGGACCGGCTCCTTGGCTGCCGCGCCACGAACGCCCTGTTCACCTCGGCGACCATGATCACGCAGACGCTGACGCTGCGTCCGGTCGGGCTGGTCGCGAACGCGCTCGTGTCCGCCGGCCACTACGTCGAGGCGCGAGCCTGCCGGCAGGCCTGGGAGCTGCTGGAGGAGCGGCTCGCTCATCAGGCAGGCGCGTACCGGCACATCAAGACGATGGCGCGGCCACGGCCGTGCCACCGGCCCCATGGCCCGATCGAGCGTTACGCGGACGTGGCGAGCCCGGCGGCGGCAGGCGGGTACGCCGTCACCCGGTTCGCCACGCGCAGCACGCAGCGGGCTCTGGCCATCCTGATCTCGGTCACGCCAACGGTCGCCGCCGTCGGTCGCGACGCCTTCGCGTGCGCGGTCAGCCGCGCGCTGGGGCGGCGCGGCTCCATCGTCTTCGAGAGCGAAACGCTGCGCCACATGGACCGCGTCGACACGGTGATCCTCGATGCCGACACCATCACAACCGGTTCGTGGACGATCGACCGGCTGGTGTCTCTCAGCAGCGGTCTGGACACCGACGAGCTCTATGCCCGGTTCTGTTCGCTGATCGACTTCGCCGACCCGTCCGGGACCCGGACCGGTGAGGACGCGGTTGTCGAACCGGTCGTCGATCTGGACAAGCACCTCCCGGCGGAGGCTCCCGAGTGGCGAGCGCGAGGGTTGCTGCCGATCGGCGTGACCAGGGAAGGCCGCCTGGTCGCGGTCGCGGGACTGGCCCCCGAGATCGACCCCATGGCGGAGGCCGTCGTCGACACGGCCAAGGCGGCGACGACCGTGATGCTCGCGGGAGACGACGAAGGGCTCGCCCGGCGGCTCGCCATCGAGCGGCTGGTTCCCGGCGGTCCCGAGCTCGGTGACGCGGTTGTCGAGCTGCAGTCCGAGGGGCACTGCGTCGTCGTGGTGTCACGAGGGTCCTGTCAGGGCCTGGTTCAGGCCGACATCGGCGTCGGCGTGATGGACCGGTCAGGGACCGTGCCCTGGGACGCCCACGTGGCCGGCGACCTGAGCGGCGCCCATCTGCTGCTGAGCTGCCTGCCCAGAGCCGTTCGCGTCAGCCGTGACGGCGTACGGCTCGGCGCTGCCGCGGCCGTCGTCGGCGGCCTGCTGGCGGTCGCGGGGCCCGAAGCGACGTCGCTGCACCGGGGGCAACTCGTGAGCGCCGGTGCCTCGGTGATGGCCGTCGCCCTGGGGGAGTGGGCCGGGCGCAGCGCCGGCCGCGTCCCGATCCCGTCCCTCGCTGACACCACGCCCCGGAACGCCACGTCGGCCACGGACGTCCTCACCCGGCCGCACCCCTGATGCGGGTGCTGTTCACCTTTCCGGGATATACGGCGATCGGCTTCACCTTCGCTGCTGCCTCCGCGAGCGACGGTGACGGGCGCGCGCTCGCCACCGGCCGATGCCGAGGAGGGACGACAGAGCTGCGGAGCGAGTACGGACCGGCCGCCCGATGCGCTCGTCGGGTGAGGTGTAGGCGCAGTTCAGGAAGTGGCATGGGTAGGTGTGGTCGTGCATGAGCTTCGCGCAGGCCACGGTCCCCCACAGGCGCCGGTGCAGCAGCGCCGCGGTGAGCGCGCCGAGTGTCGGTGCCACGAGGTATACCCACAGTCCCGTCCAGGTGGCGCCGACCAGCGCGGGGCCGATGCTGCGGGCGGGGTTCAGGCTGGTGCCGGACACCGGCGCCTCGGTGAACACCAGTACGGCCACGAGCGATGACGCGGCGGCAGCGGTGTACGGCATCAGGCGCGGCCGGTCGACGAAGGTGAGGATCAGCGTGAGGAGCAGGAACGTCATCACGGCCTCGACGACCAGCGCGGTGGCCGCGCCGCCGAGCTTGGGCACGGTCGCGCCGACCCGCACGCTGACCGCCGCGCCGCCCCACACCAGAAGCGCCGCCAGCGCACCGGTGATCGCGCCCGCCACCTGTGCCGCGGCGTACTTCAGCGCCGAACCCGACGTCATCTTGTCCAGCAACCAGAACGCGGTCGTGACCGCGGGGTTCAGGTGGCCGCCGCTGATCCGGCCGAGCGGCGAGTAGACGATCCCCGCCGCCGCGGTAGCGGACAGGACGCCGGTCACGAGCCGCCGCAGGTCCTCGTTCGGCACCGTGTCGACGAGCGGCGAGCCGGGTGCGAAGCCCGCGACGATCGCGCTGACGACGAGCAGGAGCAGGAGCGCCGTCCCGGCGAACTCGGCGGTGACCTCACGCCATCCGACCATTGCCGTTCCCGTGGCCCGCGCCGGCGCGCGCGCTCCGCTCGGCTTCGTCGATGGCCCAGGCGGCGTTGATGAGCCCGATGTGGCTGAACGCCTGCGGGAAGTTGCCCAGCAGCTCGCCGCTCCGGGAGTCGACCTCCTCCGACAGCAGGCCCACGTCGTTGGCGTGCGCGGCGGCTCGCTCGAATGCCTCCCTGGCCCGGCCGACCTGCCCGGACATGGCGAGCGCCTGCGCCAGCCAGAACGAGCACAGCAGGAAGGCGCCCTCCTCGCCGGCGAGGCCGTCGATGCCGCCCGCGGTGCGGTAGCGGTAGACCAGGCCATGGTCGTCGGTGAGCCGGTCCGCGATGGCGTCGATCGTGGAGAGCACCCGCGGGTCACCGGCGGGCAGGAAGCCGGTGATCGGCACCATGAGGGCGCTGGCGTCCAGCTCGTCAGAACCGAAGGCCTGCGTGAACGCCCCCACTCGGTCGTTCCAGCCCTCGCGCAGCAGGGTTTCGCGGATCTCGGCGCAGGTCTTCCGCCAGGACTCGACACGCTCCTGCGCCCTCAGCAGGCCGGCGAGGGCGATGCCGCGGTCCAGCGCCACCCAGCACATGAGCTTGGAGTACAGGAAGTGCTGCGGCTCTCCGCGTATCTCCCAGATGCCCCGATCCTTTTCCGTCCAGCGCTCGGCCGCGGTGTCGGCGCAGACGAGGAGGAAGCGGCGGACGTCGTCGTCGATGTCGCTGATCTGGTGTTCGAGGCGCATGGCCGCGTCGAGCAGTTCGCCGTACACGTCGATCTGCTGCTGATTCCACGCGTCGTTTCCGACGCGTACCGGTCGGCTGCCGCGCCAGCCGCGCAGGTGCGGCAGGGTGCGCTCGCTCAGGTCGTGCTCGCCGCGGACGCCGAACATGATCTGCAGCGCGCGGTCCTTGCCCAGGGACGGGGCCGCGGTGGTGAGGAAGGCGAAGAAGTCGCTCGCCTCGTCGGGGCAGGCCGCGACCCACAGGGCGTACATGGTCAGTGACGCGTCCCGTACCCATGTGTACCGGTAGTCCCAGTTGCGCTCGCCGCCGGCCCATTCGGGCAGCGATGTCGTGGCGGCCGCGACGATCGCGCCGCTGGGCTGGAAGGACAGCGCCTGCAGCACCCGCCCGCTGTGATGCACCAGGTCGCGCCACGGCCCGTCGTACGCCTGGTGGAGGCTGGACCACGACTGCCAGGCGATGATCGTGTCGTCCAGCCGGGCCGCCAGTTCCGCCTGGCCCCACACCCGCGCGGGGGTCTCCTGCAGCGTCGAGCGGTGCATCCCGAAGTGCCGTGTCTCGCCCTCTCGCACCGTGAACACGCCGTGTCCGGTGCAGTCGCCGACGGTGAGGGCGACCGGCGTGGTCAGCACGAGCCACTCGGCGCCGCCGCGGGCCGTCACGCCGCCGTCGACGACGGACAGGATGGGGTGGATCAGGCCGTACTCCGGCCGTGGCCGGTAGTCGATCTCCATCGGCACCTCGCCGCCGACACCGGACACCCGTCGGACGAGTAGGTGCGGCACTCCGGCTCCGAGCCGGTGGCCGCCGTCGTCCGGGCCGGTGAGCATGGCGTCGGTGAGCACCACCGTGCCGCTCCTGGTGCGGAAGGTGGTCTCCAGCACCATCGTCTGCGGTAGGTAGCGGCGCGTCGTCTCGTACGGGACGGCCGGGCGGATCGCCCAGTGCCCGGCCTCGTCGTCCAGCAGTCGGGCGAAGACGGAGGGCCCGTCGAACCGGGGAAAGCAGAGCCACTCGACCGATCCGTCCCTGCTGATCAGGCCGGCGGAATGGCGATCGGACACCAAGGCGAGGTCGGCGATGGGCGTGGTGCTCATCAGCGCTGCATACCCGGCGAAAACGACGATGTTGCGCACGGGCCCAGAAAATCGCAGTAAAGGCAAATGGGTGCTCCGGCTGCCCGACGCACAGGTTCCTCGAGCGGCACACAGCGGGCGCATCACCTCGTCCCGTGCACGGGCACGGTCATTTACCGTCGCGGGTTCCGCTGCGAACTCGCCATGCCGGGAAGCTCACGGCACGCTGCTCGGCGTCGAGTGGCGTCTGGGTGACGGTGAGATTCGTCCACTCATCTGGCGGGCTGGTCGTGTCCGTGCGGGTTGCGTGCGGCGATGACGGTGAACAGGGTGGCGATGAGGGCAAGTACGCCGTACCCGAGCGCGATCTGCGGAACTGAGAAGACCTTGGAGAGCTGAGCGGAGATGAGGCTGGGAATGGTGGCGCCGCTGTAGCTGAGGAGATAGACCACGGCGAAGATCGGGGCGCGGTCGGTCAGCCTGCTGCCGGAGAGCAGGCCACGGGTGGCGGCGCTGATGGCGACGCCTTGAGCGGCCCCGGCAACGATGGTTGCGGCGATGAACAATGGCAGTGCGCCGGTCGTGATCGCTGTGATCATGCCGATCCATCCGGCCAGGAAGCCGCTCATGCCCAGGCGTTGGGCTGCCGCGGGTGTGAACCGGCTGCCGAGGGGGGCGCCGAGGGCGCTGGGGGCCATGTAGGCGGCGAACACCAGTCCGAGGATGAGCGGGCTGGTGGTGTGAAGGTGATCTCCGATGAGGGCGGGCACGAAGGCCTGGTAGAACGCCCCGGTCGCCCAGGTGGCCAGGAACACCGCGGCCGCGACGGGGAGCAGATGCCTGACTCGGACCTGTACGCGAACGCTGGGGCGCAGTGATCGCCAACCGCCCGGCGCCGGAGCCACGGTGTCCGGGCTGATGGCGATGAGAGCGGCAGACAGCAGGAGGAGGCCGACGGCGACCAGGTAGATGAGCTCGCGTGGCCAGGGCCCGAACTGGACCAGGGCTCCGGAGGCGATGGCGCCGACGGCAAGACCGAGCATGACCGTCTGGCTGGAGGCGACGGAGGCCAGCCAAGCCGGCCTGGCCGGTGCGGCGTCGACGATGTAGGCGGTGAGGCTGCTGCTGGCCAGCCCGGCGCCGAGACCCATCAGGAGCCGACCGGCGATCAAGACGCCGATGTCGTGCACGTTCAAGAGCAGCAGACAACCCAGGACGAGCAGTCCGAGGCTGGCGATCGCGGTGGGCCGTCGGCCCACATGATTGGACAGTCGTCCCAGCACCAGCAGTGTGCTGAGAGTAGCGGCGGAGTAGGCGACGACGGTCAGCGAGATGCCGGCGTTGGTGAACCCGTCCTCGGCTCGGTAAATGTTGAAAAGAGGGATCGTCGAGCCCACTGCGGCGAACACGGCCACCAGGGAGACCACCGCGGAAACGAATGCCGGCCGGAGCGTTCTGTCCCGGCTGCCCAGGCTGGTCGCCGGGGTCACGTCTTGCATCGAGCCGTCTTTCTCTTGTTCTGGGCCATGCCGGCGCTTCTGGAGGTTTCGAAGGTGCGCACGTCGACGTAGGCGCGCACCGTGCGATGAGCCTGCGTGCTTCCTCAGTCGAGTCCTCGGGAGGTGTTCCACCGTCCGGAGCCGGGCGTGCCGGAGAGGATCACGAGGAGGCGGCCGGCTCACCGTACGGTGTCGGCTCGTTGCCACGTCGCGACCAGCGGCTTCGCGGGCAGCCGTCAGGCGCCCGGAGCGATCGCGCAGGCGGAGACGCAGACCCAGGTCCCGTCACGCTTCTGGTACGTGTCCGTGTACAGGGCTTCCTGCTCCGCTCCATCCGCGAGCATGGTGTATGTACTGCGGCCGTGGATCAGAGCGACGTCACTGAGAATGCGGATGGTGACGTCGTGCACAGCGAGATCCCTGAAGGGACGCGGCTTGGCGATGTAGTCGAGGAACTCGGCACGGTTACGGGTGATCCCCGGAAGCTGCACGATGAAGTCCTCGGCGAGGAACTCGCTGAAGCGCTGGACATCGTTGAACTGGTCGGAGTGGACGTAATCGTTGTTGAGTCGCTCAAGGATCGCCAGATCTTCGGCCGACTGCTTGGCGTTGTTCATCTTCTCGCTCCTTCTCTGTGCGGTTCGGCGTTCGCTGTGGACGGGCACAACGAATCGCGTCATGGTTCGATTGGTCGGTGTCGGATCGCGGCGCCGTCTTACCGTCGCTGCCGCGATCTCGCCGGGCTCCTCACCCCCTCCGGGCGAGTGTGACGAACCGCCCCGCCACCGCGGCGAGCACGGCGGAGGCAAGGACGATGAAGCCGGCCGTGAGGAACACCGTCTGCAAGGTCGTCGACGAAACAAGGATCGCGCCGAGGCCGGACCCTGCCGCCAGGGCTATCTGAAGGTTCGTCACGTTCACCGCCGACGCGGCCTCCGGGGTTTCCGGGGCCGCGTCGAGTATCCAGACCAGCGTTCCCGGGTTCACGATTCCCCAGAACAAGCCCCACAGCACGAGCAACAGGCCAGCCGGCCAGGGCATGGTCCCCGTGATCGCCAGCCCGATGAGCAAGGCGGCCACCACCGTCGCCGCCCCGGCGAAGCTGCCGATCACACCGCGCTTGAACAACGATCCAGCGATGAGTGAGCCGACGATGCCACCGCAGCCGTAGATGAGGTACAGCAAGGAGATCACGCCGCTGGACAGATGCGTGTGGTCCATCAGGAACGGGGTGACATAGGTCCAGGCGGCGAACTGTCCGACGAACACCATCGCGCCCGCTGCCATCCCGAACCGGGCGGCCCGCCGCGTCACGACTCCCACCAGATCACGCAGGTGCGTACGCCCGTCCGGCGGAATACCCGGCAGCACGACCGCCTGCACGACCACGACGAGCAGTGTCGCCGCCGCCGCGATGGCGAAAGTGAGACGC
The DNA here is from genome assembly GCF_003236395.1 of Nonomuraea aridisoli. GTDB lineage: Bacteria > Actinomycetota > Actinomycetes > Streptosporangiales > Streptosporangiaceae > Nonomuraea > Nonomuraea aridisoli. The sequence continues at coordinate 14,570 of NZ_POUD01000003.1, forward strand.
CAGCCGACGAGGTTGCCGAGGAACTGTCCCGCGGGCAGCCCCACCACCGTCCCACCCGAAATACCGGCCGCGATGATGGTGATGGCGCGCGTTCCGCCGGCCGGGCCCACCAGCTTGGGTCCGACCGGTGAGACCACGGTCCAGAAGGCTCCGAGGGTGGCGCCGAAGAGCATACGAGCGATCAGCACCAGGACGAAGTTCGGCGCCACCGCAACGACCGCGTTCGATACCAGTACCGTCAGACCCAGGACGACGATGACCGAGCGCCGGTTGAAGCGGCCGGAGCCGAGGAAGAACAGCGGCGCCGACACGGCGGCGCTGAAGCCCGGCACGAGCACCATCAGTCCTGCCAGGCCGAGCGAGACCTGCAGTCCGTCGGCGATCTCCGGCAGCAGCCCCACCGGCAGCGTCTCCGTCATGACGATGACGAACGCGCCGAGCGCGACCGCACCGACGGACGCCCAGCCCCGCCTGCTACCGGGCTGCGCACCAGTGGCGGCGGCGCGAGCGGCTTCAGGCTGTGTCGCGACGCGGACGGCCGCGTTGCACGACGATGCCGTGACCACGCGCACCTGCGGTGCGTGGGGGGTCAGCTCCACCTCTTCGTTTTCGATCATGTGTTCTCCTCGCTCATCACATGCTCCTGACCAGCCCTGCTCTGTAGGCGCCCCAGGGGGTACCGGCGAGCCGGCTCACGCTGCGATCTAGCTCCATGAGCCGAGTGCACGGCCGGGTCAGCCCTTGATGAGGTCGATGATGTGGCCGAAGTTGAGATTTGACGCGAGTGCCGTCAGGTCTCCGCTCGCGAGCTTCGCCGCGGCCGCCTGTGTTGCTCCGAGAGCGTGCGTGTAGGGGTCGACCCCGAGGCTGATCCGGCGGACGCCGATCGTCTGAAGTTCCGCCACGGTGGCCCCATCTTGGGGGCCGACGAGGACGTTGACCGGCTTCGGCGCGACGGCCCTGACGACTGCGCTGACGGAGGCCATGTCCGGCAGGTTCGGTGCGTAGAGGACGTCGGCTCCTGCCTGCGCGTAAGCGGAGAGGCGGCGGATGGTGTCGTCGATGTCGGAAATCCCCCACAAGAAGTTGTCCGTACGACCGGTCAGAACGATCCGTCCGTGCGCAGCCGCGGCGGCAGCCTCGATGCGGCGAACCGCGTCATCGAAGTCGCGAATCGGGTTGGAGGGGTCACCAGTGGTGTCCTCGATTCCGATGCCGGCGAGACCGCGGGCAACGGCAGCGTCGACAGTGGCCCGGACATCTTCGGGAGTCTCGCCGTAGCCGTCCTCGAAGTCGCCGTTGATCGGCAGGCCACTCGTGGTCGTGAGGAGGGCGGCATGGTCCAGGTGCTCATCACGGCTGACGGCGTGGATGCCGTCGAGTCGGCCCAGTGTCGCGGCGAAGGCCGCTGAAGACGTCGCGATGGACTTGAACCCGGCCTCCTTGAAGAGCAGGGCCGACGGGCCGTCCCATGCGTTGGGCATGATGAACGTTTCGGGGCCACGGTGGAGTTCGACGAACTGTTCGTAGCGCGCCTGGGCAGCAATGTCAGACATGGCGGCGTGGGTCAGGCGCTCGGGGCGATCGCACAGGCCGAGACGTAGACCCAGGTGCCCTCACGCTTCCGGCCCACGTCCGTGTACAGAGAATGTTGCTCGAGGATCGCCAGACCTTCGGCCGACTGCTTGGTGTCGTTCATCTCTCGCTCCGTCTTCATGCGGTTCGGCGTCCACGGCGGCTGGGCTGTCGTCTTCGTGTCGTATACGCGGTGCCGGCGTGAACGGTTGTTCGCCTGGTAGGTGTCAGGTCTGTCGCGCCGTCTTACTCCAGCATCGGCACGGTCGGTCCCGTGGCTCATGGCTCCTGCATGCTGGCGGGTGATTGGCCCGATGAACTGGGTCGATCCGTCGACCAGGAGCCAATAGGACGATTTCGTCCAAATTAGGCCATCGAGGCGCCGTTCGGCAAGCGCGTGTCCTTGATCCCGACTACCTCAAGTCGAGCTCAGCATTCGCGGGAGGAGCAGAAAGTCCTCAAGGAGCTTGACCAGGAGCCTAGATGGACCATCTCGTCCGGTACGGCGTAGTGTAATCAACCGCCAAGCGCCCCGTCGGGCGCGCCCCGTCCCCATCGAGGAGCAGCGTTGACTCACCAGGTCACCATCGTCGGTTCGACGATCAGCACACCACGGTTGCGGCTGCGTCCGTGGCGTCACGATGACGCAGCCGAGGCGCTCGACATATACGGCAGCTCGGAGGTCTCCCGGTGGCTGGCCCCGGTAATGGATCGCATCAAGGATCTCGACCAGATGCGTGCGGTGATCAACCGATGGATCACCGCACCTCTGGGATCGGAAGGGCGCCCGAGTGGCCGGTGGGTGATCGAGGAGACCGAGAGCGGGCGTGTCGCCGGCTCGGGGCAGATCCTTCCACTGCCGCCGGAGGGTGACGACCTGGAGCTGGGCTACCAGTTCGCTCCATGGGCGTGGGGCCGGGGGCTGGCGGCCGAGGCGGGTCACGCTCTGGCCCACTATGCCTTCAGCAAGGGCGAGGAAGAGGTCTTCGCTGTTGTACGGCCCAAGAACGATCGCGGCACGCGCGCCGCCCGTCGCATCGGGATGGAGTGGGTCGGAGAAACGGAGAAGTACTACAACCTGCGTCTTCAGGTCTTTCGGCTCCGCAAGGGTGACTTGGACACCTCCTCGCTCGACCCAGGCCCCGTCGAACGCTGATCCCGTTTCACGCCTGGTCGTTCTCGGGGCAGATGGCCACACCTCTGCCCCGAGCCGCTCACGCACTGAGAACGCCGTCTCGAGCGTTTCGTTCCATGTGTCGCGTCCGAAAACCGGCGACCTCAGGCCGACCGAACCGCAGGCGCCTCCGGCAGGTAGCCATCGGCCACCAGCGCGAGGCGGAGCTTCTTGCGGGCGTCGAAGAGGACCTTGTACAGCGCGTTGTGGGTCGAGCCCAGCTCGTCGGCCAGCACATCCATCGGCATGCCGTTGAGGACCGTCGCAACGAACACCAGCCGCTGGCGATCGGACAGGTTCTCTTTCACCGCAGATGAGACGGCGGCCGCGAACTCGCGGGCTTGTGCCTCGTCCTCGGGGCCGGCGTCGAACCGCGAAGCGATCTTGGACCAATCCTCTTGTTCGTAGGGGACCTCGTGGCGACGCCAGAAGTGGCGGTTCATCATGGCGGCTACGTTGAAGATCGCAAACTTGCTCGCCCACGTGGTGAACCGCGCCTCACCTCGAAATCTGTCCAAACGCTCGCTGATCGCCATCAGTGCGTCAGCGGCGGCCTGGTGGGCGATGTCCTCGAGTTCTGGGCCGTCCAGCTTGAGGAGGGGTGCGCGTCGACGAGCCTCGGAAGTCGCGACGCGGAGCAGCAAGGGATACAACTCGGCGCATGTCGCCTCTCTCCGTGGGCCCGCAGCAGCGAGATCCCGCACCCACCGGCGATTCTCTCGATCGATCTCCGCGTCGTCCACCGCAACCTCTTCCGTCAGAGCAGCACAAGCCGTGTACGCGCTGGTCAGGTCACTCCCGACGTCACGCCTAGGCCACCGTATACTGGACGATGAAGTCCACACAAATGCCCAGTTGCATTGGAATCGGCAAGGATTTGGGACTAAATAGACCAACTTATAGGTGGGCTACGGCGGGTCGGGCTGAGAAGGGTCCGGCCCCGTGAGCGCCGATAGCAGGCCCTCCAAGTCTTGGGCGCACGGACCGCAGGCCAGGAAGTGCGCATGAACGCCCGAGAACCGCTCGCTCGGGTCGTTGCCCGCAGCAAGCAGCTCCGCGTAGACGTCCAGCATCTCCATGGCTTCGTCGCAGCCCGCATCGCGCGGATCCGTCCGGAGAAAGGCGTCCAGTCGAGCCCAGTGATCACTCCGCTGATCGTCGGATGCGTTCTGCGCTTCAATATCCACACGTCCACCTTGGTTGACTCATACGTTCGATGCCTGGCTGGAGTGTCCAGCCAACGAGAAGCACTCCGCATCCTCTGCCTCAACGGCGTCCAGAGGGATGCAGATCCTCCTCAAAGGGCAATTCGTTCTCGTCGCCGGTGTAGCCCACCCGAGGTCGACAACAGGTCCTGCATACCCCAGAAGCAACCGTCGGCAAGGACCGCGGTCTCGGCTAATTGATCACTCGACGCCTTCCCCGGACGCCGCCGGGCCGGGAGCCGCGTCGAACAGGTGCACGTACTGGCCATAGCCTTCGGTCTCGAGGTCCTTGGCGGCGATGAATCGCAGGGAGGCAGAATTGATGCAGTAGCGCATGCCACCCGCATCGACTGGGCCGTCTGGGAAGAGATGGCCGAGGTGGCTGTCGCCGTGTGCCGAGCGAACCTCTGTCCGGACCATCCCATGGCTGGTGTCGGTGCGCTCAACGACGTTGCCCGGCTCGAGCGGGATGGTGAAACTGGGCCAGCCCGTGTAGCTGTCGAACTTGTGGACCGACGCGAAGAGCGGTTCGCCTGAGACCACATCGACGTAGATGCCGGGCTCCTTCGAGTTCCAGAACTCGTTCTCGAAGGGCGGCTCGGTGACGTCGTCCTGGGTGACCGCCCGCTGTCGTGGCGTCAGTCGCTCGACTGCCTCGGGTGTGCGCTCATATGCCTGTGCCATCGCTCCAGCTCCTCGCTGTGAGGTTTGCCTTCTCGTGTTGTTCGCCTAGGACTCCGTGCTGCTCTGAGCCCGGACCCCGAATGGCCGGGAATCTCTTTGAGGCCTAGTTCCGGCCCGCCATGACGCCGCCGTCCACGTTGAGGATCGCGCCGGTGACCCAGCCGGCATCGTCGGAGAGCAGGTAGGTCACCGCAGAGGCGATGTCCTTGGGCGTTCCCACACGGCCGAGCGGGTGGAAGCCGTTGAAGCTGTTGAGCGTGGCCTCGAACTGGTCCTTGGGTACGAAAGCCTCGTACAAGGGAGTCGCGACAACGGCAGGCGCCACGGCGTTGACGCGGATCTTGTGCTCCGCGAGCTCCATGGCCAGGTTGTGGGTGAGCGCGTGGAGGGCAGCCTTGCCCATCGAGTAACCGGTCGCCGGGGTTGCGGCGATGGCTTGGTGTGCCCACATCGAGCCGATGTTGACGATGGCGCCTCCACCGGCACTGATCATTCCTCGGGTGACGGTCTGGGTGAGGAAGAAGGCAGACCTGGCGAGCTCGAGGTAGGCGTCGTAGTCGGCGCCCTCGTAGTCGAGGAAAGCCTTGGGGATGAAGAACCCGGCTGAGTTCACCAGGAGGGTGGCGTCGGCGTGCTCGGCCGCCAGCGTGTCCTGGACCCGCCTGACGTCGTCGCGGTTGGCAAGATCGGCAGTGATGCCCCACGCCTCCCCGTTCTGGGACAAGGTGTTGACGGTGTCGTCCACTCGGGCCTGGTCGCGGCCGATGATGACGGCCGAGCCGCCGGCTGCGACCACGTCTTCAGCACTCTGCCGACCCATGCCGCTGCTGCCGCCGACGACGATCAGCTTCCGGCCTTCGAAACCACCCATGCTTCTTCACCCTTCGCGATGCGGCTCGTGCCGCAGTTGGCGTCTGAACTTGAGAACCTGCTTGCTATGTCTTGGTGAGTGACAGGCTCGCTGGCAGGTCTTACATGCCACGTCGTCGGAGGTTCGGTGGCTGGTGTTCGTGATCTATGTCGCATAGGTCTGTCCCGTTGCGCCGGGCAGTGGGCCTTGCAGGCTGGGTGTGCTGAGTGCCGGAGCCTGTTCCCTTGCCTTGGAGCGGCCGAAAGCGGCGACAAGAAGCGGCACTTGCAGAGCTGAGCCACGTGTGGACCGAGATCCCGTCAGCGGGTCTCCGTCCGCACTCGACGGGAAGCGGTCAGTCCACCGGACCGGGGTCGGGTAGCCGTGCAGCGATCATGCCGATGTCGTCCTTGCCCGCCATGGGCAGGCGGGTGAGGAGCAGGTCGCAGAAGACGTCCAGCGGCTCGCGGGCCATCGAGGCGGCGGCGAGTCGTAGTCGTTCCAGGCCGGCGTCGAGGTGTTCGCCCGGCATCTCCACCAGGCCGTCGGTGTAGAGCAGCAGCGTGCTGCCGGGTGGCAGCGACGCGACGGCGGTGGTGCGCGGCATGTCGTAGGCCACGCCGAGCATGGGGTTGACGGCGCCTTCGAGGTAGCGCGCCTCGCCCTCCGGCGTGACCAGCAGGGGCGGTGGATGGCCGGCCACCGAGTAGCGCACCCATCGCGCGCTCTCGTCCTGACCCTCCACGCGGGCCAGGATGCAGGTGGCGGTGTCCTCGTCGTCGAGGAGTTCGGTGGCGATGTTCAGGCGGCGCAGGATGTCGCCGGGAGGTTCGCGGCGGTCCATCGCCAGGCCTCTGAGCATGTTGCGCAGCTGGCTCATGGTGACGGCGGCCGCGAGGTCGTGCCCGGCCACGTCGCCGATCGTCAGGATCGTCGAGCCGTCGGGTGACACGAACGAGTCGTACCAGTCGCCGCCGATCTCCGCCGCGGTGGCGCTGGCGCGGTAGCGGGCGGCGATCTCCAGGCCCGGCACCCGCGGGGGGTCGGGCAGCAGGTAGTTCTGCAACGCGAGCGCGACGCGCTGGGTGCGCTGGAAGCGCATGGCGTTGCTGAGGTGGGCGTGCGCGTGGTCCAGCATGCGGGCCAGCAGGTCGACGTCGGCGGCGGTGAGCGGCTCGCGGTCGCCGCACACCGTGGCCGCCACCACCGCCGCGACCGAGCCGTCCACGACCACCGGCACCACCGCCGTGCTGTTGGCCCCGACCGCGGCGAACCACTCCTCCGCGCCCGCCGGCGGGGCGCCGGGCGGCGGCGCTCCCGGGGGAAACGTGCTGCGGATCGGCCGCCTGGTCCTGATCACCTTGGCGATGTCGCTGTCGGGCTCGAACCGTTCGATGCGCAGCGGCGGGCGCGTCAGCAGGCCGTCGCGCACCGTGTTCGCGACCCGCTCGGCGATGAACGGGGAGGTGACCGACTCGTCCTCCATCTCGGACAGGAGGTAGATGCCGCATCCGTCGGAGACGGCCGGCACGATCACCTCGGAGAGCGCGCGCAACACCTCGTCCAGGTCGGCGAGGTCCGCGGTGGCAGCCGCCGCCCGGCCCAGCAGCTCTCTGCGCCGTTGCTCCGCCCACTCCTGCTCGATGTCGGTGACGGTGCCGACCCACTCGACCACCTCGCCGTTCTCGACGATGGGCACGCCGCGCACGCGAACATGCCGATAGACGCGGTCAGCGGTCCGCACGCGGAAGACTTGGTCCAGGCGGTCGTGCCGCTCCACCGCGCTGGCCCAGGTCTCCATGGCGAGCTCGCGATCGTCGGGGCACACGGCGTTCAGCCAGCCGTTGCCGCGGTGTTCCTCCCACGACTGCCCGGTCAGCCGCCGCCAGCCGGCGCTCGGCTCACTCACCCCGCCCATGGCGTCGGTCACCCATACCGCCTGCGTCTTGAGCTGGAGCAGGCTTTGATAGCGCTGCAGGAACCTGCGCCGCTCTCTGATGATCGAGTCGAGGCCGTGGGCGGGATCGACCTGGCTGGTGACTTCCAGACTCACGACGAGCAGGCCCTCCTCGTTCCCCAACGAGATCTTCGACAAGCTGGTCGAGGTGAAACGCTCGCGTTCCGATGAACGGTCGCCAAGTTCGAACGGCATCTCGTTGAGACTCACACTCTCGCCTGTTTCGAGTACCTGATCGAAGAGTGCGAAATAGCTTTGCTGGCGAAGGTCTGCGAACACTTCCCGGATCGGCATCCCGAGGCGCCGGGCGCTGACGATCTCCTGATAGGCGTAGTTCATGTAGATCAGTCGATGCTCGGGGCCGCTGGTCACTGCTACGCCTGCGGGAACCGCGTCGAAGATGTCAAGAGGCACGCCTCCGAAACCCTGCATCAGCGCACCTCCCATACGTGACATTTGAGGACGCCTGGTTGGGCATGGCCGTCCCAGCCGTCCGCCCGGTCGTGAACGTCGCGGAGAAGGTCGCCGGCGGCGTCGGATCCGTGGTGGTGACTCCCTGCCGCAGCGTCCCGAGCCGGCGCTGATGAGGACGTGGTCGCCCACGAACCGGCGCGAATCAATTGGACTCTGGAGTCTGGCGTGGCATTCCTTGGCAGGCCACACCGGCCATCGGTGGTTCGGAGCAGCAGCGCGTCTGGCGGCCATGACGCCACGTTCCTTGGCTGACCGGCACCTTCACATTGGAGCCATAATAGACGATATCGTCCATAATGGAACAGGGAGCGGCGGCGGGAGCTGAATACCAGGGAACCGCCTCGTCCCGGGATTCAGGAGTCCCTGGTCAGCGTGTAACTGCGCGTGACCGCGGCGAGATCACCGTCCTCCCTGGTGGCGGCGACCAGGTCGGGAGGTCTGGGGACGAAGCCCGGCACCGTGGTCAGCCCGTCGGTCTCGGCGATCACCGTGAGGCCGATCCGCTCCTTTCCCGGTATGCGCACGGTGATCTGGACTCCCCGGGCGGGGATGCCGCGGAAACGGATCTCCGAGGGCCACGTGCCGACTCGTGTGCCGGTGACGGGCACGCTCGCCGACCCGAACCGGCCGGCCGATGCGGTGGCGTGGGTCATCGGCTGGTCGAGCCGTAGCGTCACCGAGCGCGCGCCCTTCCCGGCGGTCACGTGCAGTTTCAGCGTGTCCCGGCTGTGGGCCAGGACGTCTGCTCGCGGTCCCTCGGCGGCGATCGCCGGTGCCTGTCCGGTCCACAGCGTGCCGCGTGCGTACCCGGGGGGCAGCGCGGCGGTGTCATGGCCGGACACGTACCGCTTGGTCCACTGCGCCGGGTCCACGTCGGCGCTGACCCAGTGGGCGGTACGGGTGGCGGCGTCCATGACGTACGCCAGATGCATGCGCCGCCGCCGGTCGGCGTCGAAGTCGTCCACCACGAGCCCGGCCGCGACCAGCCCCGCCGTGAGGACAAGAGCCGTCAGGGGCACTGCGAGGACGGTGGCTCTCTTCGGCCGGGTGGCGAGATCAGGCAGGGACGACTCCGCGATCGGCACGACGATCAGCCCGAACAAGGCCAGCACCAGTGCGCTCACCCCGCCGAGCGCCAGCCCCATCCCGTCGAAGACGTTCCCGGCCAGGGACGGCAGCAGCATGGCGGCCGTGACCGGGCCCAGCATCGCCACGACCGTTTGCGCCCAGGCAGGCGTGCGGAGCAGGACAGCGGCCAGCCAGCCGAGCGAGCCCGTCAGCGCCGGCAGGGCGAACAGGAAAGACGCCCCCGGAGCGACGTGGGCGCACAGCAGGCCCAGCCCGGCGAGCCAGGTCAGCGCCCCCACCGTCAGCGCTGCCGGGCCCAATCTGCGGCGGAGCACCAGGTACCAGCCGAGGACCGTCAGCGCGCACAGGACCACGATCGCCGCCTGGTACGGCCGAGGGCGGTGCAGCAGCCCGCCCATCAGGTCGTAGGCAGGCCGCCACGACACCAGCAGTTCCCACAGCCCTTGCGCCAAGGCGGCCGACACCGCCAACGGCACCACGGCCGAGGCCGTCGCCGCGACCAACCGGGGCAGGCTCAGCGACCGCTTGGCGCGTGCCGGCAGCGCCAGGCCCGCCACCGCGACGACGGTCAGCACCGCCAGCGGCCAGACGAGCTGATCGGGATACGTGATCATGATGCCGAGCGCGCGGAAGTAGGTGACGTCGTGATCGAGGGCGCGCACCAGCGCCAGCATGTTGCTGCCGTGGTGTTGCAGGCTGCCCCGGTTGAGGTTGGCGATGGAGTCGCCCGCGGTGTGATACAGCGAGGAACGCTGGATGTAGGCGAAGTTCATGCCGGCGAAGCCGCCCTTGGTCAGAGGGGTGAAGTCCGTGTTGTTCGGCAGCAGCCGATACAGCTCCACCATGGCGGAGTGGCCGCGCGGGGCGGGGACGGCGCCTGTGAACGTCTCGACCAGGCGGGCGTTGTTCGCGGAGGTCTCGAACATCAGTGAGGGGCCGCTGACCCCGCGCGCCTCCCAGTTCAGCAGCACGCCGCCGGCCTTGCCCAGGGGGTGCTCGCGGACGAAGGCCTCGGCGCCGAGCACGCCGTCCTCCTCACCGTCCGACACGAGCAGCACGATGTCGTTACGCAGGCCGGGGCCGCCGCGCAGCGCCCGGACGGTCTCGAGCATCGAGGCCACCGCGGCGCCGTCGTCGGAGGCGCCCGGTCCCATGGCTGCGGAGTCATAGTGCGCGGCGATGAGCACGGTGCCGGTCGAGTCCGTTCCCCGCAGCCGGCCCACGATGTTGTCGACCTGGCCGAACGTCGCCAGCCCCCGACGCGGAACGGGCACCGACCGAGGTTGAATCTCAACCTCCAGCCCTGCCACGCGCAGTTGCCCGGCCAGGTAGTCCCGGGCCCGGTCGCCGGCCGGGCTGCCGATGCTGCATCCGGTTGCCTGCGTGTAAGGGATATAGTTCGATTTATTCGGTTACCGAGACGAGGCGAAGCGTGCGGATCTCCATCACCGACTACGTGGTCGGGGCGACTCTGGCAGGCGATCTGGCCAACACCTCACCCACCGTGCAGGCCGCGGCAGGCGAGGCGCTGCCGACCCCAGACGCGTTGATGGAGTTCCTCGCAGGGCACGGGCTGCGCCTCGACTCCGTGGACGGGCGTCTGCCGAACGACGACGACGTCCGCCAGGTTCACCTGCTGCGCCGGGAGGTGCGCGGCGTCGTGGAGACCGAGACGGATGACCAGGCCGTCGCGGGTGGCGCCGTGCTGGCCGGGCGGGCAGGACTCAGGCCGGTGCTGGAGCGCGACCCCACGGGGCGGTGGCAGTGGTACGTCCCGACCAGGCCGGGCGCGCCGCTGGCCGAGGAGTTGGCCGCGCTCATCGGCATCGGGTTGCTCGGCGCCGTCCGGGCGCTCGGGCACGACCGTTTCCGCGCCTGCGCCGCCCCGGGCTGCCGAGGGGTGTTCGTCGACATCAGCCGCGGGGGGCGTCGCATCTACTGCAGGCCCGACGTGTGCGGTAACCGGATCAATGTCGCGAATCACCGCGAACGGCGGCGGCTTGACAGCACCGCTCGCTGAAACGACTTTCTGCAGGACACAAGGAGCACCCCATGAATGACTCCGTGGACAGCACGACAGCCCGACCGGTGGGCGGGCCGCCGCTCGTAGGCGCCTTCCGGCTCCCCGACGGCACCTTGATCCGCGGTCGCGGCCTTCGTCATCCGCTGCCGGAGGGGCCCACGCCCGAGTTCGGCCTTTACCTGGGATCCGACGGGCTGCGCCGCCGCCACGAGGGTGGGCTGCAGTGGCCGCACGCATGGATCCAGTGGCCCGACTTTCTGCTGCCCCGCGACCGCGACGGGGCCGTACAGCAGATCCATGCGCTGTACGAGCGAGCGCGGGCGGGTGCCGCGGTGGAGGTCGCCTGCGGGGGTGGGGTCGGCCGCACCGGCACGGTCGTCGCCTGCCTGGCGATCCTGGCGGGTCTCGACCCGGCTGACGCCGTCGCCTGGACACGCGAGCACCATCATCGACGGGCCGTCGAAACCCCATGGCAGCGGCGTTGGGTGCTGCGCTTCCCACCGTCCCTCCGCTCAGATCCACGCGACTAGGCCGCTGATCCTGAGACATCACGCTGAGCCGTATCGCCGTCGCCCCAGACTCGGGCGCCTACAGCCTCCCCGCGAGATCTGTCCGGACTGACCAGCCATTGACCTCACCACGGCAAGCCGATCCACGACACCTGGCCGGTGCCGCTGGCTGCTCCTTCTGTGCCTGTGCACGTCGCCGCGCCGGCCACCTTCTGCGGGTCGGCAGATCACCGCCGCCCAGTGAACTCACACCGACTTCGCCGTATCAGCGCCGTAGGCCGCGGCCGAGTGCGCGTTCGGCGGCAATGCGCGTGAGCCAGCCGAGGCCGGCGGTGAACAGCGGCGGCCACACAACCGGCCCGAACGTGTAGCCGACCAGCACCAGCAGCGGGATCCAGACGCGGTGCACAGCCTGGTGCAGCGGGCCTGGTGGCCGGACGCCCGCCAGCCGGGCCAAGTCCGGCAGGACGAGGAACAGCAGCATGGCGGCGGTGGTCGGCAGGCCGTACTTCTGGCTCTCGAAGACGGCGAACGCGGCCAGGAACAGCGCGAGCGCACCCCAGGCGGCTCTTCGTGCCCGGTCGGACGCGGTCAGGGGGTGGGGAGAAACGCCGTCCTGATCGGGTGCGGTTGCCACGGGGCCAGCGTAGTCGGGATCGGTGGCCCTGCTGGGCGACACGTTGCACAACTTCGCCGACGCCCTGACGGCCCTACCCCTGGCCATCGCGTTCTGGGTGGGCAGGAGAGCGGCGACACCGCGGCTGATGGACCCGCAGGACGTGCGGGCTCTGTGGTGGGTCGCGGCGGCGGGCGTGATCGGCTTCGCCGGCAACGAGTGGGTGGCGCGCTATCGGATCAAGGTCGGGCGCGAGATCGGCTCGGCGGCGCTGGTGGCGGACGGCCTGCATGCCCGTGCCGACGGTTTCACCGCGCTGGCCGTGCTGCTCGGAGCCGGGGGCGCGGCGCTGGGCTTCCCGATCGCCGCCTCCGCGACACCCCCGGCGTCCGGGACGTGGGCGCGGTACGGCCGCGCTGGGTCGGCCACGCCCTGCACGCCGAGGTCGACATCGTGGTCGGCCATGACGAGACCCTGATCGGCGCGCACGCGATCGCGGTGGAGGCGGAGCACCGGCTCATCCATGACCTGCCCCGCCTCCGTTCCGCCACCGTGCACACCGATCCACAGGCCGTCGAAGGATTCGAGCACCACGCGGCGCCGGCGACGCATCGCTAGCCGGAGGAGACGGTGACCCCGGCCCGGTGACCGCCGAGCTCCCGGTCGAGCCGCCGCACGGCCACCGCGCTCGCCGCCCCCGTGAGGGCGAGCGTGGTCCAGGCCCAGGCCGGTCCGAGATCGAGCAGCCGGCCCACCGCGAGGTTGCCCGCGGCGACGCCGAGGCCGGCCACCGTGTTGTAGAAGCCGTAGTGGGTGGCCACCCGGTGCCCGCCCGACAGCGCCACGACGGTGTCCATCTCGAACGGGTAGGCCAGCACCGTGCCCAGCGTGAGCAGCGCGGTGCAGGCCAGCGCGGCGGCCAGGGGCACCGGCGCGCCCGCGACCCCGTACGGGATCAGTGGCACGAAGGCGAGCCCCATCAGGCCCAGCCCGCGGGCCATGGCCTGCGAGGTCGTCCACCGTCCGCGCGCCCAGTCGGTGACGCGCATCTGCCCCAGCAGGGCCACCAGCGCCGACACGACGAACAGCGCGCTGACGGCCCCATCGTCACCCAGTGCCAGCGGCAGCGCCAGGTAGATCTGGAACGACAACACGTACGAGCCGACCATGGCCAGCGCGAACATCCGGAACGGCCGGTTCGCCACGACGCGCCCCCAGTCCGCCCGCACGCCGCCGCGCCGCTCCTCATCGCGGAACGGCGGCAGGGCGGACAACTGCAGCAGGGTGAGGGCCGCGAACACACCGGCCGCCACCACGCAGACCAGCCGGAAGTCGACCGAGAGCAGCGCCACGCCGATCAGCGGGCCCAGCAGGATCCCCGCCTGACAGAAGACGTTGAACAGGGCGAAAGCCTCCACCCTGCGCTCGCCCGAGCCGTGGGCGAGGTACGCATGCACCGCCGGATTGAACAGCGCTCCGGCGAACCCCGTCATGACCGAGGCGACGAGCAGGGCGGGCGACCCGTCGGCCAGGTGGCCGGCGAGGTAGGGCATCACCATGCGGGTCCACCGGGTGACCTCGGCCTCGCCGGAGTCCTTGACCTCGTCGGGCTCGGCGGCCGGTGGACGGCCGAGGAGGTCGTGCTCGGCGCAGTACGCGTCGTCGAACACGGTCGTGTGGTAGCGGGCCGGGCCGTCGGGAAAGACGGCGGCGACGCGGACGCCGGACGGGGTGGTCCTGGCGTACCAGGAGGCCACGACGGTGACCGCGCCCACGCTCCAGCCACCGGTCGCGTAGTGGGTGTGGGCGAGGGTGCGGCTGGCCCACACGGCTTCGTGCGGGGCCACCCAGTGCACCTCGTCGAAGGCGTCGTGGGCGACGTTGCGCGGATGGATGCTGCTGCCCAGGCCGCGCATCAGGCGGGGCCGCGCCGGCTGTCCGAAGATCGTGGAACCGATCGAGTCCACTCCCACCAGGCGCAACGCCGGGTGGCGAAGGCGCAGGCGCCTGGCGATCCCCGCCGAATGCCCGCCGGTGCCCACGCTGCACACCAGCACGTCGATTCGGCCGAGCCGCTCGGCGAGCTCGTCGGCGAGGCCCGCGTAGGCCTCGACGTTGTCCGGGTTGCTGTACTGGTCAGGGCAGTACGCGCCGGGGTGCCGCGCCATCAACTGGGCCACACGGTCCAGGCGCGCATGTTGCCAGCCGCCGGAGGGGTGGGCCCGCAGGACGGTCTCGACACGTACACCATAGGAGACGAGCAGGGTCTCGATGATCGCCTCCATGCCGGGGTCGGACACGACGGTGACCGGATGGCCGTACACGATGCCGGCCAGCGCCAGCCCGAGCCCGGACGTTCCTGACGTGGACTCGACGATCATCGCGCCGGGAGCGAGCTGCCCGCGCGCCCTGGCCCGCCTGACGATGTGCAGCGCGGCCCGGTCCTTCAGCCCGCCGGGGTTGGCGCCTTCGAGCTTGGCCCAGAAACCACGGCCGCCGGAGGCGAACGGCTCTCCGATCCAGCAGACAGGTGTACGTCCCACCAGGTGCGTCTTGGTGAGTTCGGTGATGGATGAAGTCATGATGAACACTCATTTCGGCGCATGCCGCGCCAGGTCGCTGACTGTTGAGGACGGTGACGTACACGTCCGCATCAGCAGCGGCACACCTCGAGTGTCCGGGTGAGCGCGGCGCGCCCACGGTGGCCGGCGGGCGGCGCGCGTCCCATCGGGATCGGCGCCATGTCACGCTCGGTGTCTCGGGGAGGGACCGTCACGGCCGACCACTCGCCCTGCCCCGTCTGAGCGGCGCTCGTGGCGGAGACCACGAAAAGGTGCGAGTGCGCCCGCTCACCGTCGTGATCGTGTTCATGTTCGTGTTCGCTGTGGCTCACGGCCGTGAGCGCATCCGACGCCACATGATCGGCGATCTGCTGGCATGAGACCACAGATGCGCGAATGTGAGTGCTCCGAGCAGCACGACGAACCCACGCGTGCTCGCGTGGCCGCAGGAGCGATCTTGACAATACACACATGACTGACTACTGAGAGTAACAGCAGCATTTCTGGTGCCGACCCCCGGCAGTCGCACCTCAGCGGGGAAGAGGACGTCCCCCGGTGGCCGCGGCGCGGCGCCAGGCGGCTTTGCGCAGGAGCCGTAGCCCGTTGAGTCCGACGATGACGGTGGAGCCCTCGTGGCCGGCCACGCCGAGCGGAAGCGGCAGATCGCCGAACAGGTCCCAGGCCACCAGCACCGCGATGAAGGTGCCGGCGATGACGAGGTTGGCGACGACCAGGCGGCGGGCGCGCCGGGCGAGGGCGAGCACAGTGGGGACGGTGGCCAGGTCGTCGCGGGTGATGACCGCGTCGGCGGCGTCCAGGGTGAGGTCGGCGCCGGCGCGGCCCATCGCGATCCCGGCGTGGGCGGTGGCCAGGGCGGGGGCGTCGTTGACGCCGTCGCCCACCAGCGCCACCCGCGCCTGGCGCTGCTGCATCTCGCGCACCAAGGTCACCTTGTCCTCGGGCAGCAGGCCCGCCCGCACGTCGGTGATCCCGGCCTGGCCGGCGACAAGGGCTGCCGCGCGAGAGTTGTCGCCGGTGAGGAGCACTGGAGCATGACCGGTCAGGCCGGTCAGTTGTGCGACCGCCGCGGCGGCGCCGTCGCGCACCCGGTCGGCCAGGCCGAGCACCGCGGCGGGGCGGCCGTCCAGAAGCATCAGTACGGCGCTGTGCCCCTCGTCCTCGAGCTCGGCCACCACCGCGCGTGCCTGCGCTGCGGAGTCGCCGGGCGTGGTCTCGCCGAGCAGGTGGACGGGACTGCCGATCTCGATCGCGTGGCCGTCGGCCCGGGCGCGTACGCCTCGACCGGGTAGGGACGCGAAGTCGGTGGCTGTGGGCGGAGTCAGCCCCTTGTGGTGGGCCGCGGCGACGATGGCACGGCCCAGCGGGTGTTCCGAGCCCCGCTCCGCCGCGGCCGCGAGCGCGAGCAGCCGGTCGTCCGGCCCGCTCTTGGAACTGCCGGTGAGGGCCCGCACATGGGCCACGTGCGGGCGGCCTTCGGTCAGGGTGCCGGTCTTGTCGAAGGCGACGTGGGTGACGTCGGCCAGTTGCTCCATCACCACCGCGGACTTGACCAGCACGCCGTTGCGTCCGGCGGTGGCGATGGCGGCCAGCAGGGGCGGCATGGTGGCCAGCACGACCGCGCACGGTGAAGCCACGATCATGAACGTCATGGCCCGCAGCAGGCTGTCCCGCACCGGTGTGCCCCACAACAGGGGCAGCACGAACAGGGCGACCGTGGCGGCGACCATGACGACGGAGTAGCGCTGCTCGACCTTCTCGATGAACAGCTGCGTGCGGCCCTTGGTGGCGGCGGCCTGCTCGACCATCGCCACGATCCGGGCGATCACCGTCTCCGACGCCGGCCGGGTGACCTGGACGCGCAGCGCGCCGGTGCCGTTCAAGGTGCCGGCGAACACGTCGTCGCCTGCCTGTTTGTCCACGGGCAGGCTCTCGCCGGTGATGTTCGCCTGGTCGACGTCGCTGGTCCCGGCCGTCACCCGTCCGTCGGCGCCGATGCGCTCGCCGGGTCGTACGAGGATGACGTCGCCCACGCGCAGGTCGGCGGCCGCCACGACCTCCTCCTCGCCGCTGCCGGCGATGCGGGTGGCCTGGTCGGGCGCCAGATCCAGCAGGCCGCGTACGGAGTCCTCCGTGCGCTTGGTGGCCACCGCCTCCAGCGCGCCGGAGGTGGCGAAGATGACGATCAGCAGTGCGCCGTCGAAGACCTGCCCGATCGCCGCCGCGCCGATCGCCGCGGCGACCATCAGCAGATCGACGTCCAGCGTCTTCTCGCGCAGTGCCTTCAGCCCGGCCAGGCCCGGCTCCCAGCCGCCGGCGGCGTAGCAGGCCAGATAAAGGGTCCACCACAGCCAGGGTGGCGCCCCGGAGAGCTGGGCCAGGCCGCCGGCGGCGAACAGTGCGGTGGCCGCGATGGCCCAGCGCACCTCCATCAGCGAGCCCGCCCCGGACCGCCACCAAGTGCGCGGCCGGGCCTTCGCCGCCGCGGCCGGGGCGGCGAGGGCCGTTCTCAGGTCCGTAGTCACTAAAGTACCGTATATGCGCATTCACGCAGATATGCAAGCAGGAGGGTCCGGCGGTATGCTGAGGTGCATGCACACCTCGCTGACCGACTTCGACATGCCTGACGAGGAACAGGTGCACCTGGCCGCCGAATCGTTCCGGCTGCTGTCCGATCCCACGCGTATCAAGATCTTGTGGGCGCTGCTGCAAGGGGAGTCGTCAGTGGCGTGCCTGGCCGAACTCGCCGACGCCGCCCCCGCCGCGGTCAGTCAGCACCTGGCCAAGCTGCGCCTGGCGGGGCTCGTCAAGGGCCGTCGCGAGGGCACTTTCGTCTACTACCGCGCGGCCGACGAACACGTACGCCGTCTTCTGGCCGAGGGTCTCTACCACGCCGACCACGTCGAGCGTGACCAGGCCGGCGATCAGGCGCCCGCCGGGGCCGCGCGTACCGCTTCGTGACACGCCGCACGCGTGTGCGGTGGGGCTGACGGGGCGGTTCCCCTCACGTCCTGTGTGTCGTCTGCGGGTGACGTGTAGATACGCTCGATATGGGCTGGATTTACATCAGTTGTCCACCTTCGTGTCATCCCCCGGATCCGAATGTGGACGTTCCCCGCACATCACGTGAGGGCGTGGACCGGCCGAAGGGGGGCCCAGGATGAACGTCAGTCGCAATATCTCGATCACCGGGCGCGTAACTCTCTTCACCGGCGTGGTATCGGCGTTGCTGTGCACGCTGCTGGCCGTGGTCCTGATGAATGCGATCCACTGGTACGCCGCCGGCGCCCTCAGCTCGGAGGTGCGCGCGGCCGGCGGACGTGTGGCCATCACGGTGGAGGACCACGGAAGCGTGCGAGGCCCCCTTACCCAGCAGCCCGGCCGGAACGTCCAGATCGTCGACCATCGGGGGCGCGTCGTCGAGTCGACGCCGGCGCTGCGCGGCAAGCCGCCGATGGTGACGTTCGTCCCGGACGGCCAGAACATCAGGGAGGAAGAGGTGTGCGGCGGCGTCTTCGGGCCCGGCCGGTGCGCCGTCGTGGTCGCGGAGTCGGCGCGGCGGCCGGAGGGACGCTGGACCGTCTACGTCTCCTCCCCGGTGGTGCCCTGGTGGGTCGCGCCCTGGCTGGCCGCTCTGGTCATCGGGTCGGCGGCCGTGCTGGCGGCTGCCATCACCTACCTCGGCAACCGGATCGCCACCGCGTCACTGCGACCGGTGGACGCCATCCGGAAAGAGCTGGACGCGATCAACGCCTCCTGCCCCTCACGCCGGGTGCCCGTACCGCCCAGTGAGGACGAGATCCACGACCTCGCCGCCAGCATCAACCACACCCTGAGCCGCCTGGACACGGCGATGGCGCGGCAGCGCCAGTTCGCCTCCGACGCCTCCCACGACCTGCGAAGCCCCATCGCCGCGATGCACGCCGAGGTGGAGGACGCCCTGCTGGCGCCCGAGGAGACCAGCGTGACCGGCTTGGGAGACAAGCTCATGCCCAGCCTGAAACGGCTGGAGTCGATCGTCTCCGACCTCCTGACCATCGCCAGGCTGGACGCGGGCGCACCTGCTGTGCTCGTGCCCCTCGACCTCGCCGAACTGGCGGACCAGGAGTGCGCGCGCCACCAGACGACCAAGAACCTCACGTGCAGGGCCGAACCCGGCGTGATGGTGCTGGGTGACCGGATGCGCCTGGGCCGCCTGCTCACCAATCTGCTCGACAACGCCGACCGGCACGCGGCGAGCACGATCACCGTGAAGGTCGAACCCGAGGACGACGAGCGCTCGCCGCGCGGCGGCGCGGTGCTGGAGGTCATCGACGACGGGCCCGGCATCGACCCGGACAAGCGCGAGATCGTCTTCCAGCGGTTCACCCGGCTGGACGCCGCCCGCAGCAAGGACGCGGGAGGCAGCGGGCTCGGGCTGGCGATCGCCCGGAAGATCGCCGACGCGCACGGAGGCAGCCTGCGGATCGAGGACAGCGACCACGGCGCACGCTTCGTGCTCCGGCTTCCCCGCCACCGGCCGGAGACGCGGTGATCATGATCACTGCCCGACGATCTGACTAGTTGGTGACCGTGATCCTCACGCGGACGGAGCCGTCGTTGTCGCCGAGGCAACCGTCGGCGTCGTTGACGCGGAGCTGGAGGAAGCCCGCCTGGCGCGCCTGGATCAAGGCCCTGCTGCCGACCCTGTAGTGGTCTCCCTCGATCTTCGCGATCATCGAGCCGTGCGGGTGCCTGCTCAGGATCTTGCACGGCTGGTAGATCCTGCGGTCGATGTACCTGGGGTAGCCGGCCGAGGACACGTAGGGGAACTTGCGGTAGTCGACCGTCCACCGGCCGCTGACGTAGTGGATCCGCACCATGTCACCGGGCTCGACGTACACGCCCGCGTTCTGCCAGCCTCTCTCGGAGCTGATCCACTTGCTTTTGCCGTAGTGCGCCGTGGCCGAGGCAGGCGAGGCGCCGACGAGGACGCAACTGCCGGCGGTGAGCGTGGCGAGGAACAGGGTGGCCAGCTTGGATCGCATCTGTTGATGCCCTTTCCGGGTCTGTTCTTTATGTTCGTCCTACATTCGGGTTGGATGACGCCCGGGTGCGGAAGGTTCGCGGCTTTTGATCTTTTTCCGGGGAGGTGCTCGGTCCTGAGCTCGCGGCGGAGGCGATGCCCAGCTTGCCGAAGATGTTGCGCAGGTGCGCGTCGATGGTGCGCGGGCTCAGGAAGAGTTGTGCCGCGACCTCCTTGGACGTCGCGCCGGTGGCCACGAGCCGCGCGATGCGCAGTTCCTGGGCCGTCAGCGCGTCGGTCGGCTGCGTCACCCGCTTGCGCGGCTGCTCGCCGGTGGCCCGCAGCTCGCAGTCGGCGCGGTCGGCGAACGCCCGCACGCCCATGTCTGACAACATCTCGTGGGCGGTGCGGAACTGTTCGCGGGCGTCCTGGCGCCGGCCCTCACGGCGCAGCCACTCGCCGTAGATCAGGTGGGCGCGGCCGAGAAAGGTCGCGAACCGGCATCTGGAGAGGTGGTCGATCGCCTCGCGATACAGGTCCTCGGCGGCGGGTCCGGTGGTGGTCAGCGCGCGTGAGCGTGCCTCCACCCCGAGCGCCAGCGGGGTGCCGCTGGAACGGGCACGGCTCTCGGCGGTGCCCAGGACCGCCTGCGCTCGGTGCCAGGCCCGGCGGTCGGGGTCGGCCCGTACGCTCGTGGCCTCCGCCAGCGCGCCGTGCGCGCGGCGGCGCTCGGCCGGATCGGCGGCCCGGTAGACGGCCGAGCGCACCAGCGGATGAGAGAACCGCACCCCGGCGCCGACTTCGAGCAGGCCCGCCGCCTCCGCCGGCGCGATCGCCTCGGCGCCGATGCCGAGGTGCTCGGCCGCCCGCCACAGCAGCGCCGCGTCGCCGACCGGATCGGCGGCCGCGAGCAGCATCATCGTCTGCGTGAGCGGCGGGAGGCCGGCCGCCCTGCGCTGGAAGCTCTCCTCGATCCGGCCTGGCACGCTCAGCTCGGCCGGCATTCCGAACCCGCCCGCCGGCCCCGCCGGCGCCCCGTGCCGGGACAGCTCCAGCAGGGCCAGCGGGTTCCCCCGCGCTTCGGCGAGGATCCGCTCGCGCACCCTGTCGTCCAGCGGCGCGTGGACGACAGGGTGCAGCAGGGCCCGCGCGTCGGCGTCCGCGAGCCCGTTCAGGCGTAACTCGGGCAGGCCCGCGAACGCCATGACGGCCGCCGGGACGGGAACCTGGTCACGCACGCCGAACACCAGCGCCAGACGCTCCGCCTGCACCTGCCGCGCCACGAACGCGAAGACCTGCGCGGAGACCAGTTCCAGCCAGTGCGCGTCGTCCACCAGGCACAGCAGCGGCTCGTCCTCGGCGGCCTCGGCCAGCAGGCCGAGCGGGGCCACCCCGCTTGCCGAGATCCGGAGACGCGAGGACGACGACCACGCCTTCAGCCGACGCTTGCCAGCAGCTTCGCCGTGCCTTCGGGCGACTCCACCGGGAAGTGGTGGCTGCCCAGGTCGACGAGGACGATGTCGAGGCGGTCCCCGTAGCGGTCGATCGCTTCTCGCGTCACCAGGTCACGGATCGCGAACACGGTGATGGGCTGCTTCGTCTCGCGCAGCGCCGCGTCCATGTCCCAGCGCATCAGACCTTCGATGGCACGCAGACCCGCGGGCTGCCGTACGGCGACCATCTTCTCGAAGTACGCGTCCTTGAGAGCCGGGTCGGTCCCCGCCGGAGAACCGCCCTCGACGAGGCCCCGCACCCCTGCGGCGAAGTCCTCGCGGAACAGCCGCAGCATCGGCTCGGCCTGTTCGTCGCTCATCGCCGGGAACAGGGACAGATAGTGCAGCGCGTCGAGGGCGATCACATGGGAGACCGTGTCGGGGAGCAGGCGGCCGACCTCGACGGCGACCGCCCCGCCGAGGGAGTGCCCGGCCACGACCGCCGTGCTCACCGACTCGGCTTCCAGTACGGCGGCCACGTCGCGAGCGAACTCCTCCATGGTCCAGACCTCGCGCGTCGAGCGCGACTCGCCGTGCTCGGCGAGGTCGATCGCGAGGACGCGGTAGTGCTCGGGCAGATGGTCGGTCACCGCGTCGAAGTCGCCCCGGTTGCACGCCCAGCCGTGGATGAGAGCCAGGGTCGGCCCTCCGGCCGGACCACTGGCCGTGTACCGGATGGTCGTGTGGTCGGATCGCTGAACCTCGAGGTTCTTCCTGGTCCTGCGGGTGGTTGTCACGATGTCTCCTTATTTCGCATTCTGCAGGCTGTGTCGGTTGGTGTGTCTCATGGGCACGGGGCCAGGACGGCGCGGCGCTTCGCCCGCAGCTGGTTCAGGCGCAGGACGAAGGAGGAGAACGTGATCATCGCGATCGCCAGCGCGTACATCACGGTGGCGGTCCTCAGCCCCAGGGCGGTGACGGCGATCCCTCCGAGTACGGCGGGCACGCTGTTGCCCAGGTAGTTGATGATGTTGGCCAGGGCGAAGACCGCGCTGCGCTCGTGCGGCCTGGCGATCCGGGCGAAGGTGCCGAACGTCGCCAGCACCGACGCGCCGAAGCCGAGACCCGCGACGATCGTGCCGGCGGCGGCGAGCCAGACGAGGTCCTCCACCGTCCCGGCGAGCGACATCAGGGTGCCGAGCCCCAGCATGGCGGACGAGGGGGCCAGCAGCGAGGACGCGGGACGGGAGCGGAGCAGGAAGACCGCGAGCGCTCCGGTGCCCGCCAGGAGCGTCACGACGACGCCGCCGATGAGATGGTTGTGCAGTCCCAGCAGCTCGGCCGCGACGGATGGGCCGAGCGAGAGGTACATCCCGGCCAGCGCCCAGGTGGCGATCATCGCCGGCACCACCGGGACGATGTCCGCGCGCAGGTGTTCGGGCATCGCGACCCGCGGGCGCAGGGAGGCGAGGGCTCCCGCCCGGCGTAGCGACGTCTCCGGTATGAGGGCGACGACCACCGCCGCCAGCACCATCCCGCCGAGCAGCAGCGCGTAGACCAGCCGGGTCGGGGCGGGACCGAACTCCACGAGCACACCGCTGCCGAGAGCGCCGAGAGCGAGCCCGGTCAGGGGAGCCACCGAGGTGACGACGCCGGCCCGCCCGCGGGCATGCGACGGCTCGAGATCGACGAGAGTGGCGCTCAGGGTGGTCGTCGCCGCCCCGGTCGCGATGCCCTGCAGCACCCGGGCGAGGGACAGGACGAGCACGTTCTCGGCCACCAGGAACAGGACGAGCGCGACCGCCTCCAGCGCGATCGCCGCGGCGAGCACCGGACGGCGGCCGAGATGGTCCGACAGCGCCCCGACGACGAGCAACGAGCCCAGCAGGCCGAACACGTAGAGGGCGAAGACGACGGTCAGCACCCACGCGGTGAACTGCCACTGCTGCTGGTAGATCACGTAGATCGGGGACGGTGCGCTGGACGCGGCCAGGAAGAGGACCAGAACGGCCGCCACGCAGGAGAAGGCACCTTTCCACGGCCCGCGGTGCGGACCGCCGTGGGCTGGTGCGGGGGTGTCAGAAGGGTCGACAGACATGAACGCCTCGCAGTGATCGTTGCGTTAGTGGCCACAACGTACCACAAAAGCAGCGATCATTGCGATTAAAAAGCAGTGATCAATGCAATAATGGTCGTATGCCTGCGACGACGTCCCCGACCCGCACCGACAGCCGGCCCGACAGCCGGCCCGGCGGCCGCTCCGCCCGCGTCCGCGCGGCCGTCCACCAGGCCGTCAAGGACCTGCTCACCGACGAGGCCAGTGATCTCCTGACGATCCCGGTCATCGCCGCGCGCGCGGGCGTGCACGCCACCACGGTCTACCGCCGTTGGGGCTCCGTCAGTGAGCTGCTCGCCGACGTCGCGACCAGCCGCTTCTCCGGCGACCTCGTGGTGCCTGACACCGGAAGCCTCCGCGGTGACCTGGAACGTTATGCAGCCGACCTCGCCAAGGACCTCAGCGACCCGGACACCCTGGCCCTGGTGCGCGCCATCGTCGGCACAGGCGGAGAAGGCGCGAGCATCTGCCGCGGTGAACGCCAGCGACAGCTCGAAGCCATCCTCGAACGCGAGCAGGCCCGGGGCAGCCGAACCCCGACCATCGAGCGCGCCATAGACGCCCTGCTCGCTCCGCTCTACTACCGCGCCGTCTTCACCGACCAGGCGCCCACTCCCGAATGGGCCCGCACCCTCGTGTCCCACCTGTTGCCGGACTGACGACACGCCGTCGTGCGGAACCCGGCGCCTCGCACATGCGTGCGCCGGGTTCGGCGTCGTACACCCTCGCCTATGAGCTCATGGCCTCCCGGAAGTACTGCTCGGCGCCGATCGGCCGGATGCCCGGGTAGCGGTGGTTGTCGAGCGGGTCGAGCTTCCCCTTCCCCGTGGTCATGGCCCAGGTGTACTGGAGAAGCAGGTACTCGAACGGGTCGGTGGCCACCGTCTTGAGGCGTTCGATCTCGGCGCTGAGGTCGTCGGTGCTGCCGAGCCGTCGTGCCTCGAGCCGTCGCCCGGAGCCGCGCTCCATGGCCTGGTGCAGTTCCTTCAGCGTCAGCACGTCCCCGGCCACCCGCACGGTGCGTCCGGCGGTCGAGGGGTCGAGGGCCACTTCGGCGGTCCACTCGGCGGTGTCGCAATAGGTGGAGAAGTCGACGGGCTGATCGCCGTCACCCCAGTAGCTGAACGTGCCGGACTCCCAGTCGACCCAGTTGTACCAGGGCTCGTTCAGCACCTCGAGGAAGGCGCCGATGAGGATGGAGGTGGGCGCCACGGTGCTGGACCGGCAGGCCTCGGCAGCCTTCTTGCGGAGGTCGGCGAAGTCGTTGTCACCGTAGCTGAGCCGGTCTATGGCGAGGGAGAAGTCCGAGGGGATCCAGCGCGGAACCCCGGCCTTCTCGGCGGCGCGCAGCAGGTTGACCTGGCCGTCGATGATGACCTCCGCATCCCCCTGGACGGCGGAGACGACGACGTCCACCCCCTCCAGGGCGCGGGCGAGGCGGTCGGCGGGATCGCGGATGTCTCCTTCCACGATCTCGATGGCCGGATCGTCCAACGCCTGGCGGCCCTTGACGTTACCGGGCCTGACGAGGGCGCGGACCCGCACGTCCCGCCGGCGCAGACTGTCGACGACCAGACGGCCGAGGCGGCCGGTGGCGCCGGCCACGAACACAGTGGACATGGATGCTCCTTGTAAGGGTGGGGTGGGAACGGGGCCCGCTGGATGCGGCAGCCCCTGGCCGGGGATCAAGTGCTTCAGGAGAACCGGCCGGCGGGGCTGGCCGGACGAGTCTCTGTCCTGGTGGACGCGCTCGGCGAGAGCGCGAGCGGCTTTGCGTCGGGGTGGCCGTTCGCTGGTTCCCGTGGTGTTCCCGGGCCCGTCGCGCGGGCTCTGAGCAGGTCCACGACGTCGGTGAGCCCGACCTCGATGCGCCCGTAGACGCGGGGGTTGAGCAGTGTCGCACCGTCGAAGTCCCCCGCTGACGCGAAGACCGCGACCGGGATCGTCAACGCCTGGAAGAACGCGAACAGCGGCCGCAAGGCGTGCTCCAGGACGAGCGCGTGGTGGTCGCCTCCGCCCGTCGCGGCGAGGAGGACGGGCTTGTTCGCGAGCGCGTACTGGTCGACGAGGTCGAAGAAGTGCTTGAACATGCCGGGGTACGTACCTCGGAACACGGGTGCGGCGGCGATGAGGAGATCGGCGTCCTCGGCGAGCCGGAGCGACTCCTCGACCTCGGGCGTGACGTCGTCGCGCTCGATCGCTCCGGTGAACCCCGCGCCCAGGCGGTACACGTCGACGCGGGACACCTCGATCGGGAGCATGCCCTTCAGGGTGTCCAGGACGACGTCGACGCGTCCCATGGTCTTGGACGGTTCGCTGGGGCTGCCGTTGACGACGACGACGCGCAGGGTCGGGCCCTGCACGGGCGTTTGCGGGACGATGGTCATGCCACGCTCTTCTCACGCAGTGCGACCTCGCGGCGCACGACGGGTGCCACTTCCGTGCCGAGCAGTTCGATCGCGTCGAGGTGCTGCTTCTGCGGCATGCCGCCGAAGCCCATCTGGATGATGGCGCGGTTGACGCGGTACAGCTCGTGGTAGGTGAGCAGCTTGTCGATGATCTCCTGCGGGCTGCCGACCAGCAGTCCGGCCGCGGGCGACGACTGCGCCTCGAACGCGGCCCGGGGGAGCCGGAGGCCGACGCCGCGCTGATGGTTGTTCTCCATCATTCCTCTGGCGAAGTAGGGGTACATGGTGTCCCGCGCGCTCTGGCTCGTACGCCCGGCGAATCCGTGCACGTTGATGCTGATCGGCAGAGCGTCCGCGTCGTGCCCGGCCCTCGCCGCGGCCGCCCGGTAGAGCCGGAAGGTCTCCTCGTGGAAGGTCATCGGCCCGAGCAGCAGGGCCAGCGCCATGGGCAGGCCGAGGCGGCCGGTGCTGATGGCGGACGCGGGCGATCCGCCGACTCCGACCCAGATCGGGATGGTCTCGCCGTAGGCGCGGGGTGCGATGTCGGCGTCGATCAGCGGTGCGCGGAAGCGGCCGGACCAGGTGAGCGGGTTCCGGTCGCGGATCTTGAGCAGCAGGTCGAGCTTCTCGCGGAACAGGTCCGCGTAGTCCTTCAGCTCGTACCCGAACAGGGGGAAGGACTCGGTGTAGGAGCCGCGGCCGGCGATGATCTCGGCGCGGCCGGCGGACAGCAGGTCGATCGTGGCGAACTGTTCCCAGACGCGTACGGGGTCCTCCGAGCTGAGCACGGTGACCGAGCTCGTCAGCTTGATGTTCTCGGTCTTCTCCGCGGCGGCGGCCAGCAGGATGGCCGGCGCCGATCCGACGAAGTCGGTGCGGTGGTGCTCGCCCACGCCGAAGACGTCCAGGCCGACCTGATCGGCGACCTGCGCCTGCTCGATCGTCTCGCGGACGCGCTGCCCTGGAGAGGGGAGGGCGCCGGTGGCCGGGTCCTCCGTGAGCTCCCCGAACGTCATGATGCCGATCTCGAATGGCATGTCGTCTCCTTTCTCCGGCCGGCGGCGCCGCGCGTCTCCGACCGCTGGCCCACAGTCCACTAACCTGTCTGCGCAAGCAACTATTCCGCATGAAGGCAAACTAGTTGCCTACGCAGACAACTTGAGAGCTTCCGGCAGGTCACGCGCTCGTCGCGAACAAGGTTTGCTGTGCAGGCAGACACTCGGTTGGTCCCGGAGATGACCTGCCGATACCGTGCTGCTCATGGCGACCGACAAGCTGAGTGAGCTCGAAGATCAGGCGTGGCGGGGGTTCCTGTTCACCCACGATCGGATCTGGCGTGAGATCGAGGCCGGGCTCGTTCCGCTGAACGTGAGCATGGCCGAGTACAGCGTGCTGGCTCTGCTGGGGGAGGCCGGCCGGGACGGCATGCGGATGTCGGAGCTCGCCCACCGGCGCCTGATGTCCACCGGCGGGTTCACCCGGCTCGCCGACCGGCTCGAGCAGCGCGGACTGATCGAGAGGCGACGGGCGGCCCAGGACGGCCGTGGCTTCACCGCGGTCCTGACCAAGGACGGCAGGGCGCTCCTGCGCAAGGCATGGCGCCGGCAGCACAACGAGCTGCGCAGGCTCTTCTTCGACCGGCTCGACGACGAGCACCTGCGCAACCTCGCCGAAGTCTGGGCGCGGCTCGCCCCGGACGACCAGAACGAGCCGAAGCAGCGTTCCTCGTAGCGCGCTCTGATCGCATCTAGGCGACGTTCATAGGTGAAGTTCGCCGACGCGACCGCGGTGCGGGCGCGGTGAGCATGAACGCGCGTCCCGGGAGGGTCGCCGAGGGGGACGGGCCACGGGGTCCTGTCGTTCCGGGCGTTTCCGCTGCTCATGGGGCACGAGGGTGTCGGTGAGGTGGTGGCACTCGGCGCGGGCGTCACCGAGGCAAGCTCGGCGACCGCGTCGGGACCCCCCTGATGCAGAAGCGCTGCGGCGCCTGCGCCTTCTGCCGTGAGGAGCACCCGAACAGCTTCGTCACCGCCGGCAACTGCGCGAACCCGACGCTGACCGGCGTCAACGTCGACGGCGCCCTGGCCGAGTACGTAGCCGCCGACGTCGGCGGGACGGTTCTGCTCCCGGACGGGATCTCCTACGAGGACGCCGCGCCCACGGTGTGCGCCGGCTACACGACGTGGGCCGGCATCCGCCGGGCCGACGCCAGGCCGGGGGCCCGGGTCGCCGTCGTCGGCCTCGGCGGGATCGGTCACTTCGCGATCCAGTTCGCGAAGGCCGTCGGCTACCACGTCATCGCGGTGAAGCACGAGCTCGCCCGCGAGCTCGGCGCCGACGACGTCGTCACCGACGGTGCGGCTCTCAAGGAGATCGGTGGCGCCGACGTGCTGTTGCACACCAGCAGCTCGCACGCCACCGCCATCGACGCTATGACCGGCCTGCGGCCCTGGGGCAAGCTCGTGCTGATGGGCCTGGCCGAGGACGAGATGATCCTGCCGGCGCTGCCGCTGACCACGAACAGCTACCAGGTCATCGGCTCGGCCCACAACGGCATGGAGTACCTCGCCGAAGCTCTCGACATCGTGGCGCGCGGCCAGGTCAAGCCGATGGTCGAGCTGTTCCCCCTGGAGCGCGTCAACGACGCCTACCGGAAGGCCGCCGCCGGCGAGGCGCGTTTCAAGGCCGTCGTCACACTCTGACCGGCTGGGCTGTCCGGCGCAGGCGCGGTGTGCCCAGGAGCGTTGCTCCCCGGCACACCGCGCCTTTGCATGGAGTCCATGGCGTCGCCCGAACGGTTTCGACTGTCGACGCCTGAGTCGAGGTCCCGGTGGCCGTTCGTGCCGACTTGGCAACGAGGAACGCCAGTGCCGGACGACGGCTTCAACAGCCGCGGCATCAACCGTCCAGCATGCGTTCATATTCCCCGCAGGGTGGCTCTTGCCGAGTCGGCAAGTTTTCGTGTGTCCGAGTCCGGAGGTGACGCAGACTCCCAGCCGTGAGACGCCGATCAGGGGCCGAACACATATCGGCGCCCGCCGCGGCACTGTCAGAAAGGACGCTCACGGTGAGTACTCACCCCCTTCAGAGACCCGGGCACGATCCGGGCCACGACCGCGTCATCCCGCTGGGTGAACGGCGAACGGCGAGCGGCGACGAGGCGGCGCAGCGGCTGCGCTACCCGGCGGTCATCGTGCTGTGCCTCACCCAGCTCATCCTGGTGATCGACAACAGCGTGGTGAACGTCGCGTTGCCGCAGATCCGCCACGCGCTGGGCTTCTCCGCGACCGGCCTGTCCTGGGTGGTCACCTCCTACGCCCTGGTCTTCGGCGGTCTGGTCCTGCTCAGCGGCAAGGTGGGGGCGATCATCGGGCCGCGCCGCACCCTGCTGATCGGCGTGTCCATCTTCACCGTCGCCTCGGCGCTGGGCGGTGCGGCCACGTCGCCGGCGATGCTCATCGCCGCACGCGTCCTGCAGGGCCTGGGAGCGGCGCTGGCCGCGCCGGGCGTGCTCGTGCTGCTGATGTCGATCACCAAACCAGGTCCGCAGCGCACCCGGGCGATGAGCGTGTTCGTGCTGTCCATCGGCATCGGCGCCGGGCTCGGTCTGGTGCTCGGCGGGCTGCTGACCACGTCCCTGGGCTGGGAATGGGTGATGTTCGTCAACATCCCCGTCGGCCTGGTCGTCCTCGCCGGGGTACGCCTGCTGGTGCCGGAGGCGCCCCGCGCGCCGGCCCGTCTCGACGTCGGAGGGGCGGTCGCGTCCACGATCGGCATGACCGCGCTGGTCTACGGCCTCATCAACGCCGAGTCGCAGGGCTGGGCCAGTGCGTCGGTCCTGGTCTCGTTCGCGCTGGCGGTCGCCGGGCTGCTCGCCCTGGTCCTCATCGAACGGCGCCACCTCGCCCCGGTCGTGCCGCTGGAGTTCTTCACGAGGATGCGCAGCGCGGCCCCGCTGCTCGCCATGATGCTGATCCCCGCGGGCCAGGCCGGTTTCCTCTACTTCGCCGCGCTCTTCACCCAGAACGCCCTGGGCTTCACCCCGCTCCAGACGGGGTTGTCCGTTCTGCCCTTCAGCGCCGCGCTGCTCGTCACCAACCTGCTCACCAGCCGCCTGGTGACGCGGCACGGGGAGCGGATCGTCGGCTCCCTCGGGATGTCCGCCCTGCTCGCGGGGTTGGTGTGGATGTCGCGGATCGACGCCACCGACACTTTCGCCAGCGGCCTGCTCGGGCCGTTCCTCCTGCTCGGCCTCGGCGCGGGGCTGACGGTCGCGCCGCTGACCGCCGTCATCATGAACCAGGCGCCGCCCGCCCGTCTCGGGGCCGCCTCCAGCCTCAACCAAGCCATGCAGCAGCTCGGCGGCGCACTCGGCCTGGCCGTGATGACCACCGTCTACGGCGCCGCCGCTGCCGGAGCCGGTGAGGCGGGGGCGATCGCGACCGCCCTCACCGCCGGCGTCGTCTTCCCCCTGCTCGCGCTGACCCTCTTCGCCACATGGGCCCGGTCCACCACGACCACGCGCTGACCGCGACGACACAAGAAACCGGAGAACCACGATGAGCGACGCACCCGTTCCCGCCGCCCCGACCACCGGCGACGCCACCGGCCCGCAGGAGTTCACCCGCGCCTGGCAGGAGTGGAGGGCAGGCTGGGAACAGTGGCTCACCCAGCCCCTCGGCTGGCTGGCCGCCACCTCGCACGAATGGCTCGACGACACGCCCCGGACCTATCCCGGGCTGCCCGGCCTGTGGTGGCAGCACGGGGACGCCGTCCACATCGACCCCCAGGGCACCCCGATGGCCTTCGACGGCGAGACCTTCACGACCGAACGCCGTCTCGCCCTCGCCGACGCCCCCGACGACGTCCGCGTCACCGTGGGGGAGCTGGAGGTGGGCATCACCTACCGCGGCACGTACCTGATCGTGACCTACGACCCCGGCTCGCCGGCCCGGCACGACTTCGACGGCGTGCCCGCCTACGAGCCCGACCGGCGATGGGTGATCCCGGGCCGCCTCGAACAGTTCGACACGCCGACGTCCATCACGCTCGACTCCGTGGGCTGGGGCACTCACACCCACGACACCCCCGGCCTGGTTCGCTTCGAGCACGAGGGCAGCGACCACACCCTCCAGGTGCTCAGCTCACACGGGATGTTGCTCACCGTCTTCACCGACGCCACCAGCGGCGTCACCACGTACGGGGCCGGCCGTTCCCTGGACATCCCCGCCCCGGACGCCGACGGCAACGTGACGCTCGACTTCAACCGCACCGTCAACCTGCCGTGCGCGTTCAGCGAGCACTTCCCCATCTGCCCGCTGCCGCCGTCGAGCAACCGGCTGCCCTTCGCGATCGAGGCCGGAGAGAAGACCCCCCACTGACGCGGGCACGGCACCACCTCGCCCGATCAGCCGTGCGGGTGGTGCCTCCCGCGCGACCAGCACGCATCGAGGAAAGAGGAGAGCACACATGGCGACCGATCACATCAGGGATCTGATCATCGTGGGATCAGGTCCCGCCGGTTATACCGCTGCGCTCTACGCGGGGCGGGCGCAGCTCGAACCGCTGGTGTTCGAGGGCGGCCAGTTCGGCGGCGCGCTGATGACGACCACGGAGGTCGAGAACTTCCCCGGCTTCCGCGACGGCATCCAGGGGCCGGACCTGATGCAGGAGATGCGCACGCAGGCCGAGCGTTTCGGCGCCGACCTGCGCGCCGAGGACGTCTCAGAGCTGGAGCTGGCCGGGAAGGTCAAATACGTCGTCGTGGACGGCACCCGCCACGGCGCGCGTTCGGTGATCCTGGCCATGGGCGCCGCCGCACGTCACCTCCAGGTTCCCGGTGAGCAGGAGCTTCTCGGACGCGGGATGTCGTCCTGCGCCACCTGCGACGGCTTCTTCTTCCGCGACCACGACATCGTGGTGGCCGGCGGCGGCGACTCGGCGATGGAGGAGGAGACCTTCCTGACGAAGTTCGCCAAGTCGGTCACGATCGTGCACCGCCGCGACGCGTTCAGGGCTTCCAAGATCACGATCGAGCGCGCCCGCGCGAACGAGAAGATCAAGTGGAGGCTTTTAGATCCCACGGGGCCCGGTGGTCAGTGTCGCGTCAGGGCCGAACTCAGGAAACGAAGGCTCGGGCGGCCCGCGGCCGAGGTGGTGATCTCGGCCCGTACCCCGTAGACGCGCTCCACCGTCTCCTCGGTGAGCACGAGTCCTGGAGGGCCCGCCGCGATGAGCCGCCCTTCGTGCAGCAGCAGGAGTCGATCGCAGTACTGGGAGGCGAGGTTGAGGTCGTGCAGGGCTGTGACGACGGTGACGGGGGTCGCGGCGAGCAGGTCCAGGAGGGAGAGCTGATGGGCGATGTCGAGGTGGTTGGTGGGCTCGTCCAGCAGCAGCTCGGAGGGTTCCTGGGCGAGAGCGCGGGCGATGTTCACCCGCTGGCGCTCGCCGCCGGAGAGCGTGGACCAGCGGCGGTGCTCCAGACCGGCCAGGCCGCACCGGCGCAGGGCGCGGCGGGCACGCGTCAGATCCTCCTCGCCGGCGGCGGTCGCCAGGCGGCGGCGATGCGGGACGCGTCCGAGCAGCACCACGTCCAGCACGGTCAGCTCAACGTCGGTGCTCACCTCCTGAGCGACCACCGCCAGGCGGCGGGCGACGTCGCGTCGCGGCAGGCGGCCCAGGTCGTGGCCGTCCAGCAGCACCGCGCCGCCCTGCGGCCGCAGCAGTCCGGCGAGCAGCCGCAGGAACGTGGACTTGCCCGAGCCGTTCGGGCCGAGCAGCCCCGTGAGGCCGCCGGGGGTGATGTCGACGGTGATCCCGTCGACGATCGGCCGGCCCTGAGCCGTCCAGGTGACGTCATGGGCGTGGAAGCTCATGCCGGGGCCTCCTTTCTCCGCCGGATGACGAGCGCGAATGCGGGGACGCCGATCAACGCCGTCAGCACGCCGACGGGGATCTCACGGGGCGCGAACGCGGTGCGGGCGACGGTGTCGGCGGCCAGCAGGAACACGCCGCCGTACAGGGCACAGGCCGGAAGCAGGACGTGATGCCGGCCACCGGTGAGAGCGCGTACGGCATGCGGGACGATCAGCCCGACGAAGCCGATCGCGCCACTGGCCGCGACCAGCACCGCCGTGGCGAGCGCGGTGACGGTGAACAGGACGAGCTCCGTCCTGGCCGGGGTGATGCCGAGCGACGCGGCGACTTCCCGCCCGAAGGCGAACGCGTCGAGCGCGGGGGACGCCGGCCAGCAGACGAGGATGCCCGCCGTCGCGACGACGGCGCACAGAGCCACGCTCGCCCAGCTCGCCGAGGCGAGCGAACCCAGCAGCCAGAAGGTGACCCCGCGGGTGCTCTGCGCGTCCGCGGCCCAGATCACGGTGATGCTGGTCAGCGCGCTGAACAGCTGGGAGACCACGACCCCGGCCAGCACGACGCGGATCGTGCTGCCGAACGCCCGGCCGATCATGGCCAGTACGCAGCAGAAGGCGAGCACGCCGCCGCCGAACGCGCCCGCGGACAGCGCCACGGCGCCGGCGCCGAGACCGAGGACCAGCACGGCCACGGCGCCGGTCGAGGCGCCGGAGGAGATCCCCAGCAGGTACGGGTCGGCCAGCGGGTTGCGGGTCAACGCCTGCAACACGGCGCCGCACACGGACAAGCCGCCTCCCACCAGCACGGCCAGCAGCACCCTGGGCAACCGCAGCTCCCAGACGATGCCGTCGTCCAGCGGTGACAGCGGCGCCACGGGCAGGCCCGCATGGGCCGCGACCGTCCGGAGCACGTCGGCGGGGGACAGCCCCGCGGCCCCCACCACGGAGGCCGCCGCGATCGACAGCACCAGGAGCAGCAGGCCCCCGGCGATCGCGAGGGCGGTGCGCTGCCGCTCCGTCATCGCCTGGCGAAGACGACGTAGTCGTCGAGGTACTGCCAGACGGTCCCCACCTCGGCGAAGCCCGCGGTGCGCAAGGCGGCGAGGTGGAAGGCCAGCGGGGAGAGCGGCTGAGGCGGACGGTCGGCGAAACGCCGCTCACGCTCGGCGACCCGTTCGGCGAGCTCCGGCGTCTGCGCGGCCATGGCCCACCACTCCTGCCAGGTGCGGGCGCCGGCGGCGAAGGCGGCCCTCTGCACCTGCTCGTCGTGGCGGGCCGACACCTCGGTGAGGGTGGGGTGCTCGGGCCCGAAGCGGAGGTGGTCGGCGTTGAGCAGGATCGCGCCGGGCGGGAGGATCGCGGCCAGTTCGGTGTAGACGCCGAGCAACTGCCGCGGGGACAGCCAGTGCAGCGCGGTCGAGGTCAGGACGGCGTCGAAACGCCACGTGGCGAAGTGCCTGCTCCAGCCGGGTTCGGCCAGGTCGGCGTCGATCACCGTGGCCCGCTCGCCGTACTCGCCCAGGACGGTCTCCGCGAGGCGGGTCAGCACGGGGTCGTAGTCGGTGGCGACCACCCGGGACCCGGGCAGGCGGCCCAGCACCCGGTCCGCGATCGAGCCCGGCCCGCAGGCCAGGTCCAGGACGGTCGGCTCGGCGGGGGAGTGCAGGCGGAGGACGTCCAGCATGATCTCGAAGCGGTTCTCACGGTGGGCGACGTAGGCGCTCTGCTGCTCCTCCCAGCAGGCCAGCAGGTCGCGGGGGGACAGGACGGTGGTCAAAGGGGTCTCCTGTTCGGTGGTGCTTCAGCCGTGCAGGCGGGCCAGGCCCTGGCCGACCTGCTCGACCGCGGTGACGCTGCGGATGGACGGGTCCACGGAGGAGCCGGGGACGACGATGAAGCGGTCGTTCTTGACGGCCGTGAGCTCCGAGGCGACGGGGTCCTCGCGCAGGAAGCGCTTCTTGGCCTCGGCGCTGTCGCCGTCGCCGCCGCGGGTGAGGTCGGCCAGCACGATCACGTCGGGGTCGCGGGCGGCGATCTCCTCCCAGTTGCCCTCCGTCCACTGCTGCTCGACGTCGGCGAAGGCGTTGCGGGAGCCCAGCAGCTTCGTGATGGTGCCGGGCAGGCCGGTGTCACCGGCGATGGCGGGGACCTTGGTGCCGGAGTAGTACCACATGACGTCGGCGTCGAGATCTCGCGGCGCCGAGCGCTCGGCCGCCTCCAGCCGCCGGCGCAGGTCGGCGACCACCGCCTGGCCCCGCTCGCGCACTCCGAAGACCGTGGCGATGTCGCCGATCTCCTTGAAGATCGCCTCGAACTCGGCCGTGGCGGGGATGAGCGCGCGGTCCTCGCAGTCGTTGGACGACAGGTACGCGGGCACGCCCAGCTTGGCGAGGTCCTCCCGCGATCCGGCGGCCTCGGGGGCGAAGGCCGAGGCGCGCATGGAGTAGACGAAGTCGGGCTTCTCGGCCAGCAGCGCCTCGCGGCCCGGGTACTGCCGCGCGAGCACGGGCACCCGGGTGTAGGGCTCCTTCAGTTCGGGCAGCACCGGGTCGGTCTGGTAGGCGGTGCCGGCCATGCGGTCCGCCAGCCCCAGGGTCAGCATGATCTCCGCCGCGTTCTGCTCCATCGCGACCGCTCGCCGGGGCACGGCCGGGATCTCCAGCGTGACCCCGCAACTCGTCACCCGCGTCCCAGCGGGCGCGGAGGCGGTGGTCGCCGCCGTACCGCTGCCGCAAGCGGCGACCAGGGTCAGCAGGGCGACCGCCATCCCCGACCGAATGGCAATGGTTTTCATGTTCGCTGACCTTAGCATTACCCGGGGACGCGCCGGCCGGGCGGCCCCTTCGCTGATGCGGCCGCGATCGGTTCCCGGCCGCTGGTTGGGGGCAGGAGGACGGTCACGACCTTCGGGGGAAGTCGCCATGGACGTCCACGACAGCGGCATCAGCGGGCTGGCGTTGGTGGTGCTCGATTCGGCGCCGGTGGCCATTGGGCTGACCAAGGGCCCCGACCACCGGCTCGTGTACACCAACGCCATGCTTCGGTCGCGGGTGGGCGACTTCCCCATGGGGACGCCGGTCAGGCAGGCGTACGCCGGGCCTTACCGAGAGGACGACTTCGCCGCCTTCGACGAGGTCTACAGGACAGGCGTGCAGAGGTCGCGCACGGGCGCACCGATCTTCGCCGCGCCAGGGCGCAAGACGGAGGAAGAGGAGTACATCACCTCCAACCTCTCCCGGATCACCTTCGCCGATGGCGAGCACGGGGTGCTAGTCGTCGTCATGGACGCGACCGAGCAGGTCACCATGGCGCGCCGGCTGCATCAGGTCGCCGAAGAGCGGCGCCACATCCTGCGCCGCTACCAGAGCCTGATGCGCGTCAGCGCGGACATCATCTGGGTGGCCGATCCGGACGGGAGGAGGACCGAGCCGAACCGGGCCTGGGAGCGGGTCACCGGTCAGTCATGGGAGGAGAGCCGCGGCTACGGCTGGCTGGCGGCGCTGCACCCCGACGACATCCCGGCCGCCGTCGAGTCATGGAGGCGAGCGGTCGACGATCAGGTCGAGTGCTGGGAGGACGTCTACCGCCTGCGTACCGAGGACGGCTCCTACCGGCACTTCGAGGCCCGGGGCGTCCCCGTGCGGGAGGACGGCCACGTGGTGGAATGGGTCGGCACCGCCACGGACATCGAGGAGCAGTGGCAGGGGCAGCGCCGCAGGCGGCTGCTCGACTCCGCCGCCGCGGCGACCACGGACGTGACGAGCGTCGACGACATGCTGGACGCGCTCGCGAACGTCGTCGTGCCGGAGCTCGCCGACGGATGCGGCTTCTACTGGGTGATCGACCTGGCCGACGACCTGACGCGCGGCGCCGGCTTCCTGCTCGAACGGGCGGCCAGCGCCTCACGCGGGGACGTGCCGCGGTTGCCGCCGTTCAGCGAGGAACGCCACCCCCCGGCCGGCGCGCTCGCCCGCGCGATCCGCCGCCGCCGGCCGTTCCGCGAGACGTTTCCTCCGGGACGGCCCCCGCCGGACCTCGTGCCGGCGGGGACGCGGACGTGGCTGGAGTCCTGCGACGCCCACTCCGCCGCGGTCGTCCCCATCGTGGTGGACGGCTCGGTCGCCGCGGTGGCCACCATGGGCGTCTGCGGCGACCGCCCCCCGATCAGCCAGGACGACCTGGCCCTGATGCGCGAGATGATCGACCAGATGCACGACCGGCTGAACAGCGCGATGCGTTTCCAGCGCACCCATCGCATCGCGCTGGCGTTGCAGTACAGCCTGCTGGCCGAGCCGCCGCGCGTGCCGGGGTTGCAGATCGTCGCCCGCTACCGGGCGAGTCCCACCGCCGCGGAGGTGGGCGGCGACTGGTACGACGCGTTCGTGTTGCCCGACGGCGCCACTGTGCTGGCCATCGGCGACGTGGCCGGCCACGACCTGCGGGCCGCGGTCACGATGGGCCAGCTGCGTAACATGCTGAGGGGCCTGATCGTGGACCACCAGGAGCCGCCCGGCCACATCCTGGCCCGGCTGAACACCGCGATGCGGATCCTCCATCCCGACGAGACGGCCACATGCGTGCTGGGCAGGGTCGATCTCCGCGACGGCGGCCACGAGCTGTTCTACTCGACGGCCGGACACCCGCCCCCGCTGCTGATCACCGCCGACGGCGGGACGTGCTTCCTGGAGGACGAGCCCAACCCGCTCCTCGGCATCCCCTCCGACCCCACCTGGACGTCGGCGCGCCGCCTTCTCCCTCCGGGCAGCACGCTGCTGCTCTACACCGACGGCCTCGTCGAACTGCCCGGCGAACATCTCGACAAGGGGTTCGAGCGGCTGCGCGAGCGAGCCGCCGCGCAGTGCCGGGCACCGCTGGACAGGCTCTGCGACGACCTGCTGAGCTTCCTGCCCCGCCATGCCGACGACGACGTGGCCATGATCGGCTTGCGCTCCTCCCGGCCCACCGACTGACGTTTCGCGGCGATGCGGAGCAGCGCACCTCAGCCGACCCAAAGCGGACCCAAAGCGCCGGGCGGCACCGTGGTCGCCATGAGCAACGAATTCCTCAGTCGTGAGATCCGGCTGGCCGCCCGCCCCGTGGGCGAGCCCCGCCCTGACACCTTTGAGATCGGCCGATCCCGCGTGCCCCAGCCGGGCGAGGGACAGGTCGTGGTCCGCAACACGTGGATGTCGGTGGATCCGTACATGCGGGAGTGGATGAAGGAGGAGGTGTCTTATGCCCGGCCGTACGAGGTCGGTGCGCCGCTGTTCGGCAGCGCGGTCGGCGAGGTGGTCGCCTCGCGGGCCGGCGCCGTCCCCGTGGGGAGCCTGGTGTCGCACTTCCTGGGCTGGCGCGAGTACGCGCTGCTGGACGCGGCGGACGCGACCGTCCTGGACGGCACGCTCGCGCCCGCGGAAGCCTATCTGGGCCCGCTGGGCACGACCGGGCTGACCGCGTACGCCACGGTGACCCGGGTGGCCCCGGTCAAGCCCGGCGACGTGGTGTGGGTCTCGGCCGCCGCCGGCGCGGTCGGCAGCATCGCCGGGCAGATCGCCCGCAAGCTGGGAGCCGCCAGGGTGATCGGCTCGGCCGGCGGCCCGGACAAGGCCAAGAAGCTGATCACCGATTTCGGCTTCGACGCCGCCCTGGACCACAAGGCCGGGCCGATCGCCGGGCAGCTGGCCGAGGCCGCCCCAGACGGGATCGACGTCTACGTCGACAACGTCGGCGGCGACCACCTCCGGGCCGCCATCGGGGCGCTGCGCGACCACGGCCGGATCGGGATGGTCGGCGCGATCTCGTCCTACAACGCCACCGAACCGGTGCCCGGCCCCGACAACCTCTTCACTCTCGCCGCCAAGAACGCCACGCTGCGCGGGATGCTGATCAACTTCTACCTCGACCTGTTCCCGGAGTGGATCGAGCGGGGTGCCACGTGGATCGCCGACGGCTCCCTGCACTACGAGCAGACGGTCGTCGACGGCATCGAACGCGCCCCGGAGGCCTTCCTCGGCGTGCTGAGCGGGGCCAACACCGGCAAGATGCTCGTCCGGCTGGGATGAGGAGGCCCACGTGTCCACCAGCATGAGCGTCGAGGAGCGCGAGAACTTCCTGGCCGGCACGCACATCGGCGTGCTCAGCGCGGCCGACGGGGACGCGCCGCTGCTGGTCCCCATCTGGTACGGCTACCGGCCCGGCGGCGACATCCGGATCAGCACGTCATCGGGAACGCGCAAGTTCGAGCTGATCCGCACGGCCGTTTCCGTCGGCTTCGCCGTGCAGCGGGAAACCATGCCGTACAGGTACGTCTCCGTGGACGGCCCGGTCGTCGGGTACGAGCCGACGGACCCCGGCGAGTACCGCGCGTGGTCGATCCGGTACCTCGGCCCTGACCAGGGTGAGCGGTTCTTCGCCGTCGTCCGGGACGGGCTGGATGACTGGGTGACCTTCCGGATCCGCCCAGAACGCTGGCGGACGTTCGATTTCGGAAAGGAGTTCGCCTAACGTGTGACGGGTGCGTTTCGGGGTGCTGGGGCCGCTCGCGGTCTGGACGGAAGAAGGGGAGCCGGTCCGCATTCCCGAGGCGAAGATCCGAGCCCTCCTGGCCGATCTGCTGATCCAGGAGGGTCGCCCCGTCTCCGCCGACCGGCTCATCGACGACCTGTGGGGAGCGTCCCCGCCGCGCCACCCGGCCAACGCGCTGCAGCAGAAGGTCTCCCAGCTCCGCCGGGTCCTGAACGACGCCGAACCGGGCGCTCGCCACCTCATCGGCCACGGCCCGGCCGGCTACCGGCTCACCATCGAGGCCGACGCCACCGACCATGGGCGCTTCGCCGTCCTGGTCTCCCGGGCCGGCAGCACGGCGGACGCCCGGACGAGGTCCTCGCTGCTCGCCGACGCGCTCGCGCTGTGGCGCGGGCCGGCGCTGACGGACTTCGCCGACGCCGACTTCGCCGCCTCCGCGATCGCGCGGCTGGAGGAGGCCCGCCTGGCGGCCCTGGAAGATCGCGCGGAGACACGCCTGGAGCTCGGCGAACATCGCGGGCTCGCCGCCGAACTGGGCGACCTGGCCGCCCGGCACCCGATGCGTGAGCGCACGCAGGTGCTGCACCTGCGGGCGCTGTACACCGAGGGCCGCCAGGCGGAAGCGCTGGAGGCGTACGAGCAGGTGCGCCGCCGCCTGGCCGACGAACTCGGCGCCGACCCCGGGCCGCAGCTGGCCGCTCTGCACGCCGCGATGTTGCGGCAGGATCCCGCGCTGACGTCTCGCCCGGCAGGGCTGACCGGCCGCGCCCTGCCGGTGCCCGTCACCGAGCTGGTCGGCCGGGACGAGGACATCAGCCGGACCCGCGCGTCCTTGCAGCGCTCGCGGCTGGTCACGCTGACCGGTCCCGGCGGCGTCGGCAAGACCCGGCTGGCGCTGGAGGTCGCCGCCGGGTGGATCGAGGACGACGGCGTCCACCTGGTGGAACTCGCCGAGTCGCGCCGGTTCGACGAGGACGTCGTCCGGGACGCTCTGGGCGTCCGCGACGACGGCCGCCCGCGTTCGCTCCATGAGGTCATGCGGGGCAGGCATCTGCTGCTGGTGCTGGACAACTGTGAGCACCTGCTCGATCAGGTCGCCGCGGTCGTGGGCCCGCTCCTGCGCGGCGTCCCCGGCCTGCGGGTGCTCGCCACCAGCCGCGAGCCGCTCCACCTGTCCGGTGAGACGGTGGTCGTGGTGCCGCCGCTGGCGCCCGGCGACGCCATGCGCCTGTTCGTCGACCGCGCCGCCGCCTCCGGCGAGGTCGTCGACGACGACGAGGCGACGGCGTCGATCTGTCGCCGCCTCGGTGGGATCCCACTCGCCCTGGAGCTGGCCGCCTCGCGCGTACGTGGGCTGGGCGTGCGCGAACTCGCCGGCCGGCTCGAGCTCCGGCTGCTCGGCGACGGCCCCAGGGACGCGCCCGCCCGCCAGCGCACGCTCGCCGCGGTGATCGACTGGAGCTGGCGGCTGCTCCGCCGGCCGGAGCAGATCCTGCTGGCCCGGCTGGCGGTTCATTCCGGCGGCTGCACGATCGAGGCGGTCGAGCGGACGTGCGCCGGAGCAGGCGTCGGCGTCTCGGAGGTCATGGACGTCCTCGCCCGGCTCGTCGAGCAGTCCGTGGTCGTGCAGGGCGACGGACGCTACCG
This sequence comes from Nonomuraea aridisoli, assembly GCF_003236395.1. Lineage (GTDB taxonomy): Bacteria > Actinomycetota > Actinomycetes > Streptosporangiales > Streptosporangiaceae > Nonomuraea > Nonomuraea aridisoli. The sequence goes on from NZ_POUD01000003.1 coordinate 55,311, forward strand.
GCTGCTGGAGCCGATCGCCGAGTACTGCCTCGAACGGCTCAAGGACGCCGACGAGCTGGAGGTCATGCGGGAGCGGCACCGCGACCACTACACGGCGCTCGCCGTACGAGCGGAGACCCGGCTCCGCGGACGCGACCAGCACGCCTGGATGACCAGACTGCAGGCAGAGGCCGCCAACCTGCGCGCGGCGCTCGACCACGCGGTGGAGCACGGCGCAGCGGACGGCGCCCTGCGCCTGGTCAACGCGCAGGCCTGGTACTGGTTCATGACCGGAAGACTGAGTGAGGCCCGCCGCTCGATCACCCGGGCGCTGTCGCTGCCCGGGGCGTCGCCGACGGCGCGGGCCGAGGCGCTGGCCTGGTCGTCCGGCATCGGGATCCGCACGGGTGAGGCCGTGAACCCCGAACTCGCGCTGGAGGCCGTCGCCGATCCGGCGACGCGGGCCCGGCTGCGGTGGTTCATCGGATTCGCGTCTGTCGGCGTGCGAGAGGAGGCCGACGGGGTTCGTCACCTCAACGAAGCACTGCGCGAGTTCCACGCCGTCGCGGATCGCTGGGGTGTGGCCGCGGCGCTGGCCGGCCTGGCCCGGTACGCCGTCATCCGCAGCGACTTCGCCGCCGCCCGGCGGGACGGCGAACGGGCCGCCGAACTCTTCGGCGAGCTCGGGGACCAGTGGGGCCTGCTGCAGACCGGCGAACCTCTCGGGGTGCTGGCCGAGGTCACCGGGGCGTACCCGGAGGCGACGCGGCACTTCGCCACCGGTTTGCGCGTCGCCGAACGGCTGGGGCTGTGGTCGGAGGTGTCACTGATGACCTCCCGCCTGGGCAGGATCGCCCTGCTCACCGGTGACCTCCGGCGTGCCGACGAACTGCACGAACGTGCCCGGCGGCTCGCGGTCGAGCACTCCGACAAGTCCATGGAGGAGTTCGCCCGGATCGGTCTCGGCCTCGCCGCCCGGCGGCGGGGCGACGTCGATGCGGCGGAGGCCTACTTCCGTACCGGACTGGAGTGGATGCGCCGCTTCGGCGGGGGAAGCGGACCCGAGGCGCTGCTGCTGGCCGAGCTCGGCTTCGCCGCCGAGCAACGCGGAGACGCCGACCTGGCGGTCAGCCTGCACTCCCAGAGCCTGGAGGCGGCCCGCGCCGACGGCGACGCCCGTGCGGAGGCCCTCGCGCTGGAGGGCCTGGCCGGCGCGCGACTTCTGCAGGGAGACCCGGACGAGGCCGTACGACTCCTGCGGACGGCACGCGCGCTCCGCGAACAGGCGGCCGCCCCGCTTCCCGCCGCCGAACGTTTCGACGTGGACCGGATCACCGCGGCAATCCGCCGGAAACGGGGTGGCGCCGCGGCGGAGCCGGTGTGATGACGGCCGGCAGGTCTCGCCCGCACCGCGCGCACGTCCACCGGCCGGAGCGGCGCACCGAGCCGTGCCGCTCCTTGCGTCCAGCCGCTCGTCGAACTCGACCGGGTCGAGCCGGCCGTCGGCGACGGCGACGCGCAGCACTTCGGTGACCCGGTCACGGTCCTCGTCGGACGCGCACAGCTCAGGTGAGGAGGACTTCTCCAGATCCTGCATGTGGATCTCCTGTGTCGTCATCGGGGTCTCCCCCTGTCGGCCGTGGCGGGCGGCGGCCCGTACGCGCCCGCCCCTGTCGTCGGCTCGGGGTCACGCGTCCCAGGTGACCGGGAGGCTCTTGACGCCGTAGATGTCGGCGATCTCCGGGCGCAGGGCGACCTCGTCGGCCGGCACGGCCAGGCGCAGCGTGGGGAAGCGGCCGAGGAGGGCGGGGAAGGCGACGCGCATCTCGACGCGGGCGAGCTGCTGACCGAGGCACTGGTGGATGCCGTGGCCGAAGGCCAGGTGGCCGCCGTCCTGCCTGCGCAGGTCGAGCACGTGGGGGTCGGGGAAACGCTCGGGGTCGCGGTTGGCGGTGTTGTAGGACAGGATGAGCGTCGTGCCGGCCTTGATGGTGTGGCCGCCCAGTTCGACGTCCTCCAGCGCGACCCGGTGGAACTGCTTGGCGACGCTCAGGTACCGCAGCAGCTCCTCCACGGCCTGGTCGGCGAGCGCGGGGTCGGCGCGCAGCGCGGCGAGCTGGTCCGGGTTCCGCAGCAGGGCGAAGGTGCCGAGGGCCAGCATGTTCGCGGTGGTGTCGAAACCGGCCGTCAGCAGGATCAGGGCCATCCCCTGCAGCTCCTCGTCGGTCAGGTCGCTGTCGAGCAGGTCGCTGAGCACGTCGTCGGTGGGGTTGGCGCGCTTGGCGGCCACCAGCTGGGCGAGGTACTGCTGGGTCGCGGTGTAGGCCGCGATCAGCTCCTCGTCGTCGACCTCTCCGCCGAGGAACTTGTCGATGTTCTCCTGGAAGAACTCCCGGTCCTCGTACGGCACCCCCAGCAGCTCACAGATCACGATGCCGGGGATGGGCTTGGCGAACGCGGTCACCAGGTCCGCCGACGGGCCGGCCTGCTCCATGGCGTCCAGGTGGTCGGCGGTGATCTGCTCGACGCGCTCGGTGAGCAGCCGCATCCGGCGGACGGTGAACTTGCCCACCAGTGGCTTGCGGTAGCGGCTGTGCTGCGGCTCGTCCATGAGCAGGAACTCGCCGGGCGGCGCCGGGGGCACCTCGATGTCGCCGTAGTCGATGAACGGGTGGTGGAGCATGAGCTCCCTGCGGGAGCTGAACCGCTGGTCGGCCAGGATCGACCGGACCAGGTCGTAGCCGGTGACCACCCAGCCCTGGTGCCCGTCGGCGAAGGTGAAGCGGCTGATCGGGCTCTGCTCGCGGGCCTGGGTCAGCTCCTTGGGCGGGTCGAAGGGGCAGCCGGCCTGACGCGCGGTCGGCATCGTCGTGAGGGTGTGTTCCATGGTCGTTCCTCTCTAGGAGATCTTGCGGCGGTAGGTGTTCATGGCGAAGACGTACGCGACGACGAGGATGCCGACGCACCAGGCGAGGGCGATCCAGATGTCGGTGCCGACCGGCTGCTCGGCGAACAGGTTGCGGACCGCGTTGACGATGGAGGTGACCGGCTGGTGCTCGGCGAAGACGCGCAGCGGGCCGGGCATGGTGTCGGTGGGCACGAACGCCGAGCTGAGGAACGGCAGGAAGATGAGCGGGTAGGAGAACGCGCTCGCGCCGTCCACGGACTTCGCGGTCAGACCGGGGATGACGGCGATCCACGTCAGCGCCAGCGTGAACAGGATCAGGATGCCGGCGACGGACAACCACGCCAGCACTCCCGCCCCTGAGCGGAAGCCCATGAGCAGGGCGACGAGCACGACCACCACGAGCGAGATCAGATTGGCCACCAGCGAGGTCAGCACGTGCGCCCACAACACCGACGACCGCGCGATCGGCATGGACTGGAAGCGCTCGAAGATGCCGCCCTGCATGTCGGTGAAGAGCCGGAACGCGGTGTAGGCGATGCCCGAGGCGACGGTGATCAGCAGAATGCCGGGCAGCAGGTAGTTCACGTACGAGTCCGACCCGGTGTCGATCGCGCCGCCGAACACGTAGACGAACATCAGCATCATGGCGATCGGCATGACCGCGGTCGTGACGATGGTGTCCACGCTGCGCGTGATGTGGCGCAGGGATCTTCCCAGCAGGACGGTGGTGTCACCGAAGAAGTGCTTGTTCATTGTCGTCCCTTACTTGCGTGCCGAGATGGGGTCTTTGCCGGCGTCGCCGTTCTTGCCGTCGGCGCCGACGAGCGTGAGGAAGATGTCCTCGAGGGTCGGCTGCTTCTCGACGTATTCGACCTTCGCCGGCGGGAGCAGCTGCTTGAGCTCGTCGAGGGTGCCGTTCACCAGGATCCGGCCCTCGTGGAGGATCGCGATCCGATCGGCGAGTTGTTCGGCCTCGTCGAGGTACTGCGTCGTGAGCAGCACCGTCGTGCCCTGAGCGGCGAGTTCCTTGACGGCCTGCCACACCTCGATGCGCGCCTGGGGGTCGAGCCCGGTCGTCGGCTCGTCGAGGAAGACGATCGGCGGGTTGCCGATGAGGCTCATCGCGATGTCGAGGCGGCGGCGCATGCCACCGGAGTACGTCGCCACCTTCCGCGCGCCCGCGTCGGTCAGCGAGAACCGGGCGAGCAGGTCGTCGGCGATCCTGCCGGGGTCCTTGAGGTGCCGCAAGCGGGCGACCAGCACGAGGTTCTCCCGCCCGCTGAGGATCTCGTCGACGGCGGCGAACTGCCCGGTGAGGCTGATGGACTCCCGTACGTCCGCCGCTTGCGTGGCGACGTCGAAGCCGTTGACGCGGACCGTGCCCGCGTCGGCCTTGAGCAGCGTGGACAGGATCTTCACGAGCGTGGTCTTGCCCGCCCCGTTGGAGCCGAGCAGCGCGAAGATGCTGCCCCGCGTCACGGTGAAGTCCACGCCGCGGAGCACCTGCAGCTCCTTGTACGCCTTCTCCACGCCTCGCACCTGGATCGCGTGGGCCTGCTGTGTCGTCATCGGTCCGTCCTGTCGTCTCGTGCGGTGTCTTCGCCGGCTGCGCGGGAGATGGCACTGGTGAAGCGGTTGCGCTCGCGGGCTCTGTACTGTCCGATTGGGTAGTTGGCCATGAACGCCTCGACGAACTCCACGGGGTCCTCCCCGAAGATGTCGCGGATCGGGGTGCCGTCCGCCGCGCTCCGCTCGAACAGATCGGCGAGGTCCTCGTACATCGCCATCGCGCCGGCGCCGTCCGCCGGCCCGAAGTGCATCAGGTACCGCTCCATCGCTTCGACCGCCGTGCGGTAGTCCTCGGGGAGCTGCTTGATGCGCGCCTTGTACTGCCGGTAGCGCCGTTTGTCCTCCAGCGACCCGGTGACCATCTCCAGGTACTGCAGGTAGCGGCTCTTCGGCTCGTTCGACCCTGTGGCCATGTCTACTTACCTCCTTCGCGGAGCCGTTCGAGCCTCTCGGCCAGGAAGCTCCAGGTCGTCCAGAACTCTTCGAGATACGCCCGTCCCTGGGCGTTGAGGGAGTACACCTTGCGCGGCGGCCCCTTCTCGGACGGGACCTTCTCCACGTCGACCAGGCCGCGCCGCTCGACCCGGACCAGCAACGCGTAGACGGTGCCCTCGGCGATGTCGGAGAAGCCCTGATCCCGCAGCCACGCCGTGATCTCGTAGCCGTACGCGGGCCGGCCGGACAGGATCGCCAGGACGAGGCCCTCCAGCGTTCCCTTCAGCATCTCCGTCAGCTGCTTGCCCATCGTCACCCCCTTCGCTACTCAGCAACGCTAGCTACTGGTACAAAGTAACACTGACTACCAGTACTGAGCAACACCGATTAGTAGGGGTGTGATGGGGGCGGTCTGAGCGTCGGTCGTGAGCGAGCCCGCCGCCGCGTCAGCGCGGCGGAGCCGTCGGTTCTCGGCTTCGCCGTCGCGGACGCGGCGGGAGTGCGATCGGTGAGGTGTTCATGGCGTCCACTGTCGCCGGTCGCGCTGATATCGAGCCGTCGCCGTGCTGATACGGCCATGGCAGCGGGTCTGACATCCGCATGCCTGGCCCGCCTCGCGGCGCGGCAGCGCGCATCACCTGCGGCGTCTTGCCTGATCGGCGCCTGCCCGTGGATCGCGGGCCCGTCGTCACGGCTCGTCGTCCGTGACGCGATCGATGGCGTGGGTCAGCCGTTCCCGCTGACGGCTGATCGGCAGGGGTGCCGCGGCCGGGGCTCGGAAGTCGCCGCGGCACCCGTAGGTTGCTCTCGCCGGTGGCCGGCGCGACGGTTCAGGAGAGGATCTGGACGTACCCGTCGGTTCCGTGCACGCGGATGCGCTGACCGTCGCGGATCAGCCGGGTGGCCTGCTCCACCCCCACGACGGCCGGCAGGCCGTACTCCCGCGCGATCACCGCCCCGTGCGTCATGAGGCCGCCCACCTCCGTCACCAGCCCGGCCACGGTGACGAACAGCGGGGTCCAGCTGGGGTCGGTGTAGGCGGTGACCAGGATGTCGCCCGGCTCGAGGTCGGCCCGCGCCAGGTCCATGACGACCCGGGCACGGCCCTCGACGGTCCCGGCCGAGACGGGGAGGCCGGCCAGCGCGCCGGGCGGGGCGTCGTCACGCCGATACCGGCCGGTGACGGCCTCGCCGTCCGAGGTGATGACGCGGGGCGGGGTGAGCGCCTCGTACGACCGGAACGCCTCCCGCCTTTCCCGGATGAGCTCGGCGTCCACGTCGTGGGTGCGCACGACTTCCTGCAACTCCTGGAACCGGAGGAAGAAGATGTCGTCCTTCTCGCCCAGGACGCCGGACCGGACGAGGCGATCGGCTTCCCGCAGCAACGCCTGCTTGTAGGCGAAGTAGCGGCTGACCATGCCGTACTTGGGGTACTCCCGGTATCCGGCGAAGGCGCGGACGCGGTCGATCATCCGCTTGGTCTCCTCGGCCTTCCGCTCACCGCGGGGGAGGGCGCGCAACCGCGTCAGCAGGTCTTGTTCCTTCCGTCGTGACTCCTGGAGCCCTTGCTCGAAGTGTCGCTTGCCGGCGCCCGGCTCGAAGTTCTTGATGTTCGCCAGGATGACGGGCACGAGCGTGGCGGGATGCTCGCTCCAGCGCGTTCTGGTGATGTCGATCTCGCCCGCGCAGCGCATGCCGTACTCGTCGAGGAAGCCCCGGACGGCGTCACGTGCTTCCCGCCCGCCGGCCAGCCCGGCCAGCTCGTCCAGGAAGCCGTCGCCCTCCCGGCCCTCGTCCACGACGCGTTGCAGGAACGCCACGACGTCCGCGTGCGGCCGGATGGCGTCGGCGACGTCGAGGAGCGCCAGCCCCATCTCCGACGTGACGTTGTGCGGGACGGACTGCGTGAGCACGTCGGCCGCGTTCTTCTCGCCCAGCCACTCCTCGAGGTGGTCGTTGAGCCACCAGGCCGCCTCCATCCCCGCCATGATCACCTGGTGGCCGCGCGGATCGAACAGGATGCGCTTCAGCTCCGCGATGTCGGCCAGGATGAAGTCGAGCAGCGCCGGGCCGGAGAGACCCTGGATCTCGCGCCGCAGGGTGGCGACGGACTCCTGACCGCGCCGGATCAGCTCGGTGACGATGGCCGGATCGGTCTCGATCGGGGCGGGCGGGTCACCGGCGGGCGCGGCGGCGGAGGCCTCGTCAGGAAGCGAGGCGAGGAAGTCGCCGCGGTCGACGACGGTCTGCAGCGCGTCCCGGATGAGCGGGTCGTTCTTCCCCAGGGTCCCGATGAGGTTCGCGCGACCGGCGGGCGTCGCCAGGATGGGCGCCACGTCGACGAACAACCGTCCGCCCGCCTCGTGCATCTGCCGTGGGGTCGTCAGCTGCCACACGGAGAGCCCCAGCGGCTTCATCGCGTCGGTCATCATCTGCTGGTGACCGACCGACACGTAGACGTGGTTCTCCTGGTCGTCGCTCGCGGGGACGGGGAACAGGGTGGTGATCGGCCGGCTCTGGACGATGTGGAAGTCGTCGCCGACCAGGCACCATTCGATGTCCTGGGGCCGGCCGTAGTGCGCCTCGATCCGCCGGCCGAGCCGCACCAGGCGCACGACCTGCGCATCCGTCAGAGCCGGCTGCGTCCGCCGCCGCGGTTCGACGGGAGCGTCCTGGGTGCCGCCTCCCGGCGACGCCTGGACGGACATCGACTTGGTGGCGACCGCCGCGGTGACGACCTCGTCGTCGCGCACCGTGTAGACGTCGCCGGAGACCAGGCCGGAGACGAGCGCCTCGCCGAGCCCCCAACCGGCCTCGACGGTGGCGACCTTCCGGTTCGAGGTCACGGGGTCCGCGGTGAAGAGGATCCCGGCCGCGTCCGGGAACACCATCTTCTGTACGACCACGGCCATCCGTACCTTCCGGTGGTCGAAGCCGTTACGGCTCCGGTAGGTCACCGCCCGCTCGGTGAACAGCGAGGCCCAGCACCGTCGGACGTGCCGAAGGATCGCCGGCAGACCCACGATGTTCAGGTACGAGTCCTGCTGGCCGGCGAAGGACGCGGTCGGCAGGTCCTCGGCCGTCGCGCTGGAACGCACCGCGTACGCGGCCTGCTCCCCGAGCCGGGCGAGCGATTCGCCGATCTCCGCCACCAGCTCGTCGGGGACCGCGACGCCTTCGATGCCGCGGCGGATGTCCTCGCTCAGCGTGCGGATCGCCGCGCGGTCATCCGGTTCCACCCGCGACAGCAGGTCGAGCTGGGCGTCGATCGACGGCACCGCGGCCACGGCCCGCTGGAACGCGTCTGTCGTGACGCAGAAGCCGTCCGGCACGCTGATGCCCTCGATGCGCGAGAGCTCGCCCAGGTGCACCCCCTTTCCGCCGACGTCCGCGAAATTCGTCGAGTCGATGTGCGCGAAACCCAGCACGTAGCCCAATTGCGTTGCTCCATCGTTCGTCGGGTCGGTTCGCAACGGGCAAGTATGGAGCACTTTCCGGCGCCTCATGAGGTGCGCAAATCTGATATAAGGTGAAAATGACGGCAGGTGGTGCGCATCGCGTGACCACCAGCGCACATCCCCCTTCGACGCGTCAGGCGGGCCGTTCACGCAGGTGCCTGGCCATCGTGTCGCTGACCGGGACGGTGGTGGGCAGTGGGGGCGTCTCGAAGTAGCGGGCCTTGTACCGGCGCAGCAGTGACTCCCCGTGCTCGGGCCAGGAGAAGTTCTTCTTCTTGAGCAGCTTGCCGAAGACCACGCTCGCGTTGTCCGGGTCGGGGCCCGTCAAAAGTCTGATCGCCGCAGGGGAGATGTCGTCGCTGCGCAGGTAGGAGCTCAGCGTCTCGCGGTAGCGGCGCCGGCCGATCAGGCTCGGGTTCGCGAAGAGCTCTTGGAGCAGGCCGAAATCGAAGTAGAGGCTGATGCCTGTTTCCGGATCGAAGTGGATCGCCACCGTCTCGGCGTCCGTCGGCTCATCAGGCTCGGCGTCACGGGGTGGGGCGCCGGGCTGTGCCCGATCCATGAGGGCCCGCCAGAAGGCGTCGAGCCGGGAGCGCAGCTGGTCTGTCGGAACCACGACGTACTCGGCGCCGTACAGGTCGATGAAGACCTCTCGCTGCTTGGCGAGGAGACGGCGGGCGGTGGCGAGTTTCTCCTGGTTGCGGAAGACCAGTGCGGGCTTGCGCAGGCCGACCTCCGCGGCCTGGGAGAACATCTCGTCGCGCGCGTCGGCGGGAAGGACGGAGATGTCCGCGCTGATCATCCAGCCGTCGCCGAGCGGCACCAGGCGGCAGATGAGGAACATGCCCTCGTCGATCGTGTGCAGGGCGGACATGCCCATATTGGACCGGGCGCGGTAGACGAGCTCGTCCACGAGGTTGAAGAGGGTCAGCGCCTCCTGGTCCTTTCCCCGGACTTCGAAGATGCCTTCGACCACGTCCTTCCAGCTGAGGAGCAGCGCCTGCTCCTGCGGGCTCAGATCGGGGTGGGTTCGCAGGAAGGCGTCGATCACCGTGTCGCCGGAGGCGAGCCGGTGCTGCAGGGCGAAATGGTCGACGATCATGCTTGCGGTCGCCTCGTCCTCGACGAGGCCGTCGGGGTCGCTCAACTGGAAGGCTCGGTCCAGCTCGCGGGCGAACCGCGGCGACAGGGCGAACGCCACCAGACGTTCCTTGAGGGCCGCGGCCTGCTCCATCATGTCCATCAGCGGCGCCGTCTCCTCCTTGAGATCGCGGGCAGGGAACCTGTGCCGGGCGGCTGAGACTACCTGACGATCGAGGCGGTTCGACAAGAAAGCGTGCCCAGACCTCGACGAGAGTCTGGGCACGGCGACGTCGAGCGTCCTAGCGGAAGAGTTTGTCCAGGGTGATCGGCAGGTCGCGGACGCGGACGCCGGTGGCGTTGTGGACCGCGTTGGCGATGGCGGCGGCCGTGCCGATGATGCCGACCTCGCCCGCGCCCTTGGAGCCCATCGGGTTGATGTACGGGTCGCGCTCGTCCAGCATGTGCACCTCGATGGAGCCCACGTCGGCGTTGGCCGCCACGTGGTACCCGGCGAGGTCGTTGTTGACGAAGTTGCCGTAGCGGTGGTCCACCACGGTCTCCTCGAACAGCGCCATGGACAGGCCCCACGTCATGCCGCCGAGCAGCTGCGAACGGGCCGTCAGCGGGTTGATGACCCGGCCGATGTCGAACACGCCGAGCAGCCGCGGCACCCGTACCTCGCCGGTGTCCTCGTGCACGCGGACCTCGGCGAACTGGGCGCCGAAGCTGTTGAACTCGTACTTCGCGAGGTTGGGGTCGTCGGGCATGGCGGTGGTGACCTCCAGGCCCTCCGCGGGGATCGTGCCGCCGTTCTTGTCCAGGGCCGCGCGCAGCTCCCGGGCGGCGGCGTAGATCGTCGTGCCCCAGCTGTTGATGCCCGACGAGAAGCCGCCACTCGACGCGCGGGGATACCTCGTGTCGCCGATGTGCAGGGTCACGCGGTCCAGAGGGACGCCCAGCGCCTCGGCGGCGATCTGGGCGAGCGTCGTCCAGGAACCGGTGCCGATGTCGGAGGCGGCGATCCGCACGGTGTAGCGGCCGTCCTTGTCCACGCTCGCGGAGGCGGTGCTTCCCGGCAGGCGCGGCGACGGGTAGGTCGCGGCGGCCACACCCGTGCCGATCAGCCAGCCGTCCTTTCGCCGTGCCCGCGGCTTCTTGTCGCGGTGTTTCCAGCCGAACCGGCGGGCGCCCTCCTCGAAACACCTGACCAGGTGGCGGCTGGAGAACGGCTGCCCGGACTCGGGATGGGTCTCCGGCTCGTTGCGGAGGCGGAACTCGATCGGGTCCATGCCCATCTTGAGGGCGAGCTCGTCCATCGCCGACTCCAGCGCGAACATGCCGGTGGACTCGCCCGGCCCGCGCATGATCGTCGGGACGGGCAGGTCCAGGAGGGCGATCCGCGTGGTCGTCCGCCGGTGGGGCGCGGCGTACATGGTCCGGCTTCCCTGGACCGTCTGCTCGGCGTACTGCTTGGCCTTGGCGGTCTCCTGCACGGTGTCGTGCGCGATCGCGACGAGCCTGCCGCGGGCGTCCGCGCCGAGCCGGACACGCTGGACGGATGCGGGGCGGTGGCCGACGAGCGTGAACATCTGCTGACGGGTGAACATCAGCTTCACCGGCCTGCCGGGGACGAGCCGCGCGCCCATCAGGGCCAGCGTGCCCCACAGAGCGGAGAAGTCCTTCGAGCCGAACGCGCCGCCGACGTAGGGGGAGACGAGACGCAGGCGCGCCGGTTCGACGCCGAACGCGGTGGCCAGCAGCCCCTGCGGGGTGGTGACGCCCTGCGAGCCGCAGTAGAGGGTGATCTCGTCATCGGTCCAGGTGGCGACGGCGGCGTGCGGCTCCATCGGGTTGTGCTGCTGGATCGGCGTGGTGTACGTCTCGTCCAGCTGGTGCACCGCCGACGCCATCCCGGCCTCGAAGTCCCCCACGGCCGTGTCGGCGGGCGAGCCGTTCATGAGGTCACCGGGGAGCTGGCCGAACCCCTGGGCGTGCTGGGGCTTGCGCAGGTCGTCACGGTCGGCCCGCAGGTCGACGTCGACCGGCTCCGCGGCGTACTCGAACGTGACCAGGCCGGCCGCGTACCGGGCGGTCTCGATGCTCTCCGCGATGACCGCGCCGACGATCTGCCCGTGGTGGAGCACCCTGTCGGACTGCAGGATCACGACCTCCGGCTCGGCCGAGGCGAGCTTGGGGGCGTTCAGGTGGGTGAGCACGCCCAGCACGCCGGGCTCGGCCAGCGCGGCCTCCGTGCCGACCCCGGTGATCCGGCCGGTGGCGATCGTGGAGAGCAGCGGATACAGGTAGGCCGGGTTCTCGACCGGCCACTCGTAGGCGTAGGTGGCCGCACCGCGCACCTTCAGCGGGCCTTCGACGCGCTTGAGCGCCGCGCCGATGCCCCCTCGGACGGGTCTGCCGGCCGCCTCCACCGCCGTCACGGCGGTGGAGGCACGGGCCGGATCCGCCCCGACGGGCAGCACGGCCGCGCCGAGAGCGCCCACACCGGCCTTGATGACGGTACGGCGAGAAGGCTGGTCGTTCATGCGCGTCATGCCTCCTCGGCCAGGGTGCGCAGCATGCTGACGATGGTGTTGCGGGCGAGCGGCACCTTGAACGCGTTGCCCTTCAGCGGCTCGGCCGCGGCCAGCTCGGCCTCGGCGGCGGCGCGGAAGTTCGCCTCCGTCGCGGGGCGGCCGATCAGGTGCCGCTCGGCCGTGCGCGCCCGCCAGGGCTTGTGCGCCACGCCTCCGAGGGCGATGCGCACCTCCCGCACGGCGCCGCCCCGCACTCTGAGCGCCGCCGCCACGGAGACCAGGGCGAACGCGTACGAGGCGCGGTCGCGTACCTTGCGGTAGCGCGAGGTGGCGGCCACCGGCACGTCGGGCAGGTCGACGGCGGTGATGAGCTCGCCGTGCTTCAGCACGGTGTCGCGCTCGGGCCCGTCGGCCGGCGACCGGTACAGCTCGTTGACCGGGATCGTCCGCTCGCCGTCGGGGCCGACGGTGCGGATGACCGCGTCGAGCGCGGCCATGGCCACCCCCATGTCGGACGGGTGCATGGCGACGCAGCTCTCGGAGGCGCCGAGGATCGCCATGTCGCGCTGGTGCCCCTCCAGGGCGGAGCAGGCCGTGCCCGGCTCACGCTTGTTGCACGGCATGGAGACGTCGCGGAAGTACGGGCAGCGGGTGCGCTGCAGGAAGTTCCCCCCGACCGTGGCCAGGTTGCGCAGCTGGAACGACGCCCCCGCGAGCACGGCCTGCGACACCATCGGGTAGCGCCGCCGGACCCGCCGGTCGGCGGCCAGCTCGTTGTTCGACACGCCCGCACCGATCCGGAGCCCGCCTCCGGGCAGCTCCTCGATCGTGTGCGAGATGAGATGCCGGATGTCGACCAGCAGCTCCGGTTTGACCACTTCCATCTTCATCAGGTCGACCAGGTTCGAGCCGCCCGCGAGGAAACTGGCATCCGGACGGCCGGCCACGGCGGCGACGGCGGACGAGACGTCCGTGGCGCGCTCGTAGACGAACGGCTTCATGACCGCGCCACCTCTTCGATCGCCTCCACGATGTTGACGTACGCGGCGCACCGGCACAGGTTGCCGCTCATCCGTTCGGCGATCTCCTCGCGGCTGAGCGGGAACTCGTCGGCGTCCAGGTCCTCGCTCACCACGCTCGGCCATCCCTCCTCGGCCTCGCGCATCATGGCCACCGCCGAGATGATCTGGCCGGGCGTGCAGTAGCCGCACTGGAAGGCGTCATGGGAGATGAACGAACGCTGCACCGGGTGCAGCTCGTCACCCTCGGCCAGCCCGTCGGCGGTGACGACCTCGGCGCCTTCTCTGGCCACCGCGAGCGTGAGACAACTGTTGACCCGCAGGCCGTCGACCATGACCGTGCACGCTCCGCACTGCCCGTGGTCGCATCCCTTCTTCGCACTGGTGACGCCGAGCCGCTCGCGCAGCGCGTCCAACAAGGTGGTACGTGTGTCGACGGTGAGTGTGCGCTCTTTTCCGTCCACCCGCAGCGTGATTTTCCGCTCCATAATGGGTTTCTTGCTCTTTTCTCGATACGCAAGAACGGTCATTCGGGCAGCCCCGAGCTATTCGGATGCCGGCAAAGCTCGATCCCGAAGCCTAGTTGGCGGAAATCTCGGCGTCTCGCCCAAATTGCGGCTTACTGTCGTGCCGTCAACCCGTGGATAACGAGCTCGCCATCGAGTACACGTACGCGCCGGATCTACCAGCGCCCGCCCTTGACGAGCTGGCCGCGGACCGCGCCGTCGGCGAACTGCTTGGTGTGCAGGTTGGCGTACCAGTTCTTCGGGTTGGTCTTGATCCCGTTGAGCACGCTCAGGTCCTTGACGACGACGGAGCCGACGCTCGTGTTGCCCCGGGTCTTGCCGTTGGACAGCAGGTCGATGACGACGGGGCCGTTCACGCCGGCCTTGCCGCGGTGAATGTGGAACGCGGTGGGCCTGGCGACGTTCTTCCACTGGACGAGGTAGTACAGGCGGTTGCCCTGGATGCGGAACTTGGCGACCGCCAGCCCGTCGCGGTCGTTCACCTTCTTGCCCTTCTCGCGAACCTCGTTCTTGCCGAGGAGCACAGAGGCGAAGTAGTAGCTCCTGGCCTGGCTCGTCGCGGCCGTGGAAGCAGCGGACGCGGTGGAGCCGGTGGTGGCGGCGGCGGTGGTGGTGGTGGCTCCGGCCGGAACCGACATCACGCCGACGGCCAGGGCCGCGGCGGCCATGCCCATCACTCCGCGGGCCATCACGCGCTGCCACGAGGTGCCGTTGCCGACCTTCTGCTCAATGGTGTTCATCGGAGTCTCACTCTCACGTTCTGGTGTCTGTGTCGTTCGGACATCCAGGACGTTAGAGCGGGCCGCCGCCGCGCTGTACGTCGAAATCCACACATGACCCCGAGTGCGTACAAAGCCACACAGAACCTTCGGCGCAGGATCTGCCTGAAGGACGCCTACCGGAAGACCCGTGGTTGACCGCGGCTGAGGAATTTCGCGGCAGCTGTCACAGCCCTCAAGGCTGTCCGGTCTTAGCTGGCGACCGGGCGGCGACGAGGTCGCCCGGCGGACGGAAAGGTACGCGATGAAGATCGTGGTAATCGGCGGGACCGGCCTGATCGGGTCGAAGCTGGTGACGAAGCTGCGAGAGCACGGTCACGAGGCGGTGGCCGCGTCGCCGAACACCGGCGTCAACACGCTGACCGGCGAGGGGCTGGCCGAGGTGCTGGCCGGTGCGCAGGTGGTGGTGGACGTGTCCAACTCGCCGTCGTTCGAGCGGGCCGCGGTGCTGAAGTTCTTCGAGACCTCCACGGGCAACCTGCTCGCGGCCGAGGCGGCGGCGGGGGTGGGTCACCACGTCGCGTTGTCGATCGTCGGAACGGAGCGCTTGCCGGAGAACGGCTACTTCGCGGCGAAGATCGCTCAGGAGCAGCTCATCGAGAAGTCGGGGATCCCGTTCTCGCTCGTGCACGCGACCCAGTTCTTCGAGTTCACCCGCGGCATCGCCGACGACGCCACGGTGGACGGCCGGGTGCACATGGCACCTGTGCTCTTCCAGCCGATCGCCGGTGACGACGTCGCCCAGGCGGTCGGCCGAGCAGCGGTGGGCGCGCCGCTGAACGGCAGGATCGAGATCGCCGGGCCCGAGCAGTACCGGATGGACGAGTTCTTCCGCCAGGCGCTGGCCGCCTGGGGCGACCCGCGCGAGGTGGTCACCGACCCGCACGCGCGCTACTTCGGCAGCGAGCTGAGCGAGCGGTCGCTCGTCCCGGGTGACGGAGCCACCCTCGGCAAGATCCGTTACCAGGACTGGCCCGGCCGAGAGGCCACCGGAAAGTAGCCCG
Organism: Nonomuraea aridisoli; assembly: GCF_003236395.1. GTDB lineage: Bacteria > Actinomycetota > Actinomycetes > Streptosporangiales > Streptosporangiaceae > Nonomuraea > Nonomuraea aridisoli. Next base: position 70,606 of record NZ_POUD01000003.1, read on the forward strand.
TCACCGGCCGGTCGGCCGGACGTCCATTCACGTCACGTACGGAGGACTGATGAGCGCCCAGAGCGGCGAGAACGACTTCCTGCACGAGCTGGAGATCGAGATCGAGGCGGAGGTGGCCCTGGCCGAGGCCGGCCACCCGGAGGAGGTTGCGGACCTGCCGATCAGCGACTGGCTGTTCGACCCGACGGACGTCGAACGCGAGGAGATCGGCCTGCGGGGGCTGCTCGACGCGGTCGAGGTGCTGGAGGACGGCTCACAAGCCGGCGATCCACGGTAGACGCGCTTCCTGCGCCGCCGTGCGGGAGCGGGCGTCACGCCGAGATGCCGCCCGCCGGGCCACGCCCGGCGGGCGGCATCGTCGGCGCGTTGTCACAAATCGGCACGTCGTCCGGTCTTCGCGACGGAACGTACGTCGCGTAGACAGGAGAACGACCTTGCCATCAGCAGGCACCACGATCCGGACCCGGGTCCGGATGAGCGCTCGTGCCATCGATGAGCCGCACCGCGCGTCGAGCCAGCTGGAGCTGCTGTTCGACCTGACCTTCGTGGTGGCGGTCGCGGCCGTCACCGCGCAGTTCGCGCACGACATCGCGGACGGTCACGGCCTCGCCGGGCTGATCCCGTTCCTCCAGGTGTTCTTCGCGATCTGGTGGGCGTGGATGAACTTCACGTGGTTCGCCTCGTCCTACGACACCGACGATGTCGCCTACCGGCTGCTGACCATGGTGCAGATGGCCGGCGTGCTGGTCCTCGCGGCCGGAGTCGCCGCCGCGGCCGATCACTCCGACTACGGGATCATCACGCTGGGCTACCTCGTCATGAGGATCGGGCTCGTCGCCCAATGGCTGCGGGCCGGCCGCGAAGACCCGGCGCGCCGCCGCACCGCGCTGCGCTACGCCGTCGGCATCGCCGTGCTGCAGGTGGGCTGGCTGCTCCGGCTCGTCCTCGTGGGCACGGAGGTCCTGCCCCCGTCGCTCGGCCTGCCGTCCTTCGTCTGCCTGGCCGTCCTGGAACTCGCGGTGCCACGGTGGGCGGAGCGGGCCAGAGCCACCCACTGGCATCCGCACCACATCGCCGAGCGCTACGGGCTGTTCACGATCATCCTGCTCGGTGAGAGTGTGCTGGCCGCGAGCAGGGGAGTCGAGGGGGCGCTCGAAGCGGGCCGGGTCAGCGGTCCCTTCGTGGTCGTCGCCGGCTCCGGGCTCGTCCTGCTGTTCGCTCTGTGGTGGCTGTACTTCCTCGGGCCGGCGGGGGAAGGGCTGAGCAGCCGCCGTGACCGGTCGTACCTGTGGGGATACGGCCACTACGGCATCTTCGCGGCCCTGGCGGCCCTCGGCGCCGGGCTCGAGGTGGCGGTGGAGCGGAGCGGGCACGACGTCGCGGCGTCGCCCCTGGCAGCCGGCTACGCGGTCGCCGTCCCGGTCGGCGTGTGTCTCGCCCTGCTGTGGGCGGTTCACGCGCTGGTCAGCGCGGAGCCCGTCCTCCGTCCGGCCACGGTGCTGGGGTGCGTCGTCGCCGTGTTGTCGCTGCCGGTCGCGACGCCCTGGACCGGTGTGGCCGCGGTGGTCGCGGCCATCGCGGCCGTCTGTGTGCTGCTGCTCGCCGTCACGATCCGGACGGCGACGCGCCGTCCTGGCTCGCGTGCCGGAGCACGTCGCGGTCGGCGAGACCCTCGTCCGTCCGCCCGGTAGGCGAGCAGCAGCCCGTGCTACGAGTCGCGCCGGGCGGCAGGCCGTACCGGCAGGGTCACCTCGGTCATGACCGTGGCGCCCGGCGGTCTCGCCGGGCTTCCAGCTCCTCCGGGCTGACCACGGTCAGCATCGGCTGCCCAGGCGCGCAGAACATCGTCACCACGAACGCCGACTCCTCGTCCGCCAAGTGGTTGCCGTCCTGGTAGTGGATCACGTCGCCGCCGGGCTCCCAGAACGCCTCCCCGGCCCGGACGACCCGCACGGGTTCGCCTTCCAGCTCGAAGTTGACGGCCCCCTTGACGACGAACCCGTACGCGGGCCCGGAGTGCCGGTGCGGCGGCGCGCCGGGGCTGTTCGGCGGCAACGTGACCAGGATCGTCATGGCCTCGGCCCCCTCCGGCGCGGGCGGCGCCCCCGGCACGGTGGCGACGACGTCGATCTTCGGCGGCGGCCCGCTCTTGTCCGGGTTGTCGAGGTGGTGAGAGTGATCGATGCTCATGGGGTTCCTTCGTCGGACGGTGGCCGGCTCCCTCCGGCCGTGCACCAGCTCAGACAACGCAGCGCCCGGATGTGTGACAACGCGTGGCGCTCCGTGGCCATCCGTTTCACGGCCACGCGGCGGGGCAGGCGGCCGTGGCCCCATCACAGCGGCAGCAGGCTTCGCGCGCAGGAAGGAAGACATGGACGCCATCGTGTTGCTCAAGGAAGACCACAAGACCGTCGAGGCCCTGTTCAAGCGCTTCGAACAGGCCGGCGAACGAGCTCACGCCGAGAAGCGCAAGATCGTGGACACGATCACGAAGGAGCTTGTCACGCACGCGTACATCGAAGAGGAGATCTTCTACCCGGCGGCCCGCGCCAAGGTCCCCGAGACGAGCGACCACGTGCTGGAGAGCGTCGAAGAGCATCACGTCGTGGTGTGGATGTTGTCGGAGCTGAAGGACCTCGACCCGGCCGACGAGCGCTTCACCGCGAAGGTGACGGTGCTCATGGAGAACGTCCGGCACCACGTCGAGGAGGAGGAGAAGGACTGGTTCCCGCAGGTCCGCGCCGCGATGGGACGCAAGGAGCTGCAGGAACTCGGCGAGCGCATGGCCGCGGCCAAGGCCGACGCGCCCTCCGACCCCCTCGCGGTCAAGAGCGCCAGGTCATAGCCCGGCCCCGGTTACCCGGCGGCGCCTGGCTCTTCGGCAGGCGGAGAGCGGGGGAGACGCCGCCGGGTAGCCTGGCGGAATGACGGCCGGACGAGAGTCCCGCACGCTCTCCGCCTCCCAGCAGGCGGCCCTGCGGGGCCTGCTCACCGATGAACGCGCGAGCACCCTCGCGAGGATCGAGACGTTGACGCGTGCCTGGGACGACATCGTCGCCTCCGCCGCACTCGTGGCCACGGACGACGAGCACGACCCGGACGGCGCCACCATCGCCTTCGAGCGGGCCCATGTGCAGGCCCTGCTCGACCAGGCCAGAACCCACCTGGACGACCTGGACCACGCGCTCGAACGGCTGAGCCGGGGCGCGTACGGCATCTGCGACCGCTGCGGCGGCCCCATCCCCATCGAACGCCTGCGCGCGCGACCAGTGGCCACGACCTGCGTCCGATGCTGATGCCTACCCGGCCGGCTCGCCGGCTCGCCCGTCTGGAGCCATCCCTGGCCCGTGAGCGCTCACCCGAATGACTCACCCACGTCCGTCACGCCGCAGATGTCGCACCGGTAGAGCGTGCCCTGGTTGTCCTCGCCGAACTCGCTCCACAGATGAGCGTCGCCCGCCAGGTCGAGCGGGTCGCCCGAGCAGTATCTCCGGGCGCCCCGGCGCACCGTCCCGGCCCGGCGGCCCGCGGACGTGACATGAGGCTCGGCAGGATTAGGGACGGCAGGCGAAAGCATGGCATCTCCCAGGCGAAAGGCTTCCCAAGCGGATAGGTGGCCCTGTCCTTTCCCAAAAGACACCCTCGAAACCGGCAATGCCCTCCCACTACGGGAGGCCCTGACCACCTGCGGAGATATCGGCGTCGTCGGAGGTGGTGATGTCGCCGGGATCGTCGTTGTCGTTCAGCGTGTCGTCCCCGTCGTCCGCGAACGGGTCGTCGTCCGTGCCGAGGTCGCTGTCGCCTGTGCCGTCATCGCCCACCTCGCCGCCGCAGGCGGGGTCGGCGGAGCAGGACGGATCGTCGCGCTCGTCGTTCGCGTCGAGCGGGTCCTCGGCCGGCTCGGGCTTGGGCTCCGGCTTCTGCACCAGGTCGTTCGCCTGCCCGCCGAAGACGGGCGCCGGGAACGGCACGACGGGCTTGCCGTTCATCGCGATCGTCATGAAGTCGCGCCAGATCTCGGTGGGCGTACCGGCGCCCTCGATGGCGCCGAGGGAGACCTCCTTGGACAGGGGATGGCCGTTGGCGTCCTTGACGACCTTCCCGGTCTTCGGGTCGGTCCGCCGGACCTCCTTGTACATCCCGACGGCGGCGGACACTTGCGGGGTGTAGCCGACGAACCAGGCCTCCTTGTTCTCGTTGTTGGTGCCGGTCTTGCCGGCGATCGGACGCCCGCCCGGCAGCGCGGTGCCCGCGGCGGTGCCGGACTTGACGACCTGCTGCATCGCGTAGGTGGCGTCGGCGGCGGTGTCCGGGCTGATGACCGTTTTCGGCAGGCCGGCCTCCTTCATGACGGCCATCCCCTGGAACGTCTTCACCGAGATGACGACGTGCGCGTCGTGGTGGACGCCGCCGTTGGCGAAGATGCCGTACCCGGTGGCCTGCTCGACCGGGGTGACCAGGCCGGCGCCGATGGACATGCCGTACGCGTGGTCCTCGACGGCCTGCTCCAGATTGTCCTTGTCGATCCCGGCGCCCTCGGCGATCCTCTCGACCGCCTTCAGCCCGACCTCCTGCGCCATCGTGGCGAACGCCGTGTTCACCGATTCGGCGGTGGCCCGGTCGACCTGCACGGCCGCGCCCACGTCGTGCGAGTTGCCGATCGGCTTCGTGCCCGGCAGCGTGACCGGTCCGTCGCCGGACACGTGACTCCTGAGGCTGTAGCCGTTCTCGAGCCAGGCGGCCAGCACGTACGGCTTGAACGCCGACGCGGCCTGCTTGTAGGCGTCGAAGGCGTTGTTGGTGAAGCTCTTCAGGTAGTCGCGGCCGCTGTAGAACGCGATCACCTGACCGTTGCGCGGGTCCACGGCGGCCATGTTCGCGCGGATGTGCTTGTCGCCGAGGGTGGCGAGATTGCCCTCGACCGCCTTCTTCGCGGCCTGCATGAGCTTCTTGTCGAACGTCGTCGTGACCCGGTAGCCGCCGCTGCGCAGCTTCTCCCTGCTGATCCCTCGCCCCTCCAGCTCACGCTGCACGATGTCGACCATGTAGCCGTTGATGCCGTGGAAGATCTCTTTCCTGTCCGGCTTGGCGAGCTCGGGGAACTTCGCCGTTTCTCGCAGCTGCCCGTACTTCGCCGGGTCCACGATCGCCATGCCGTCGATGACGTACGCGAACCGCTCGCGGGTCGGCGCCCAGTTCTTGGCCGCCTCGGCCTTGTCGAACGCGACCGGGCTCTGGATGCGGCCCGCCAGGTAGGCGCCTTCGGCGGGGGTCAGCTTCTCGACGTCCTTGTCGAAGAACGCCTGGGCGGCGGCCTGGATGCCGTTCGCGCCGCGGCCGAAATAGATGGTGTTGAGGTAGATGGAAAGGATCTCGTCCTTCGACATCTCCTTACCGGCGCGGATCGCGACGAAGATCTCCTTGACCTTGCGCTGCAGTGTGCGCTCCTGGCTGAGGCCGTCGTAGTAGCCGCGCACCATCTCCTGGGTGATCGTCGAACCGCCCTGCACCTGCCGGCCGGTCACGGTGCTCCACACCGCCCGCCCGATGCCGGACACCGAGATGCCCGGGTCGGTGCGGAACGTGCGGTTCTCCGCGGCGATGAAGGCGTCCTGGACGTGCAGCGGGATCTTGGAGAGCGGGACGATCTCGCGTTTGGTGCCGAGCCGGGCGAGCTCGGTCTTGCCGTCCCGGTAGTAGATGATGCTGCCTTGCTCGACCGCGTGGGCCTGGGTCTCCTCGGGCAACGACACGCTGGCGTACGCCACCATGATCATGCCGAACAGCCCCGTCGCCAGCACCGTGCAGGCGAGCACCACGACCTTCCAGCTGGGGACGAACCGTTTCCAGCCGGTACGGCGCGGGCGCTCCCCGCCCTCGTCCGACCGCCCCTGAGGGTCCCTGGGGCCGTCGTCACCCCCGCCGTCTCGTCCCCGGTCGCCGGATCTCCGTAACCGGTCGCGACCTGGCTGCGGGCGCTTCGCCTGGGCGTCGTCGGACGCGGCGCGGCGCCGCCGCCCGCGCGGGCTTTCTCCGGCGCCGTTACGGTCCGGCTCGCTCAGCGGGCTACGAATCCGCGGCCGAGCGCGCCGGTGGCCCCCGTGCGACGGCTCTTCGGCGGGCATCCCTGCGTCCTGCACTCCACCCTCCCCTTACGGTTAGCCCATAGATAGCGGTTATCCGTGAAAGGTGTCAAAACCGCTCAGGTCCGGCTGAGTACGGATACTCAGGTGTTGTTCCGGCGGCTTTCGTACGCTGCGGATCATGTCTCTGGTTGCTGCCGGCTCGTGGCTCTGGTGGACGGCCGGCGCGGTCGTGGTCGTCGCCGGCCTGTGGTTGTGGTGGGCCGCTCCCTGGGCGGACGGGAACGACCGGTGGAAACTGGTGGCCGACCAGCCGTCGGTCACGTACGGGCAGGTGATCGCCACCGGTGAGCACGACGCCTGGGCCTTCGGCTGGAAGATCCTCGGCATCGCCGCCTGGGTGCCGGTGGCCGACGGCCCGCACCGCCCCACGGCATTCCACTGGGACGGCGACCGCTGGAAGAAGAGCGACTTCCCCGTAGAGCGGGGAGACGTCGGCCCGGTCGCCGCGTCCGGCCCGTCCCGTGTGTGGGCCCTGGCCGGTGGCTCCGTCCTGCGCTGGGACGGGCGTGCGTGGACGACCGTACGGAAGATACCCGCCACGGCCTGGACCCTCGCCGCCGCCGGTGACGACGTGTGGCTCCTGGGTGACCGCGAGGTGTGGCACCACGACGGCACGACCTGGTCGATGTCGCGCGTCTCCTTCCGCACCCGCCACGTCAGCGCCCGTTCGGCCTCCGACGTCTGGGCCCTCGACGACGACGGTCCCTCGGTGCATCACTTCGACGGCAGGACCTGGACCCGAGTCGACCTGAGCGCGCACCTGCCGAAGGCCCCGCCCCCGTTCGCCGACGTCCCGCCCGGCCCGCTCCATGCTCGGCTGAGCGCCATCACCGCCGATCCGTCGGGCGTCTGGATCACCGGGGAGATCGGGATGTCGTCGTTCCTGCTCTTCTGGACCGGTTCCGGCTGGCAGACCGAGGACACCTCCGTGAAGGCCGGGCGCCTGCCCCGTGAGATCCCGCCCGTTCCCGACGGCAGGGGTGGCCACTGGTTCGTCGGCTCCACCGATGTCAACGGGCTTGACTCCGCCCTCGCCCATCGCGACCTCGTCGGCCACTGGACGAAAATTCCGGCCGGTGGCCAGCTCACGTCGTTGTCCGCCGTCCCAGGCGGTCCGCTCCTGGCCACCGGGAGGATCGGCAGAGCCTCAGGGGTCTTCCGCAACCTTCCTTGAGAGGAACGAGGCCGCGCGCTTCGTCGCCTACGTGGAGGCGCGATCGCCACGACTTCTCCGTACCGCGTACCTGCTCTGCCACGAGCGTCATGATCGTCCTGTGTGATCGTCGATACGGCGATGTTTCGTGGCTGTGTGCGGTCGGCCGGTGATCCTGGATCGGGAAAATTTACGGGGTGGCCGTTCGGGCGGCGCGGCGGCGTTCGGTGAGGCGGCGGGCCTTGGCCGTGGTGCCGCAGTCGGCCATGCGGCACCAGCGGCGGGAGCCGTTGCGGCTCTGGTCGAGGAACAACCACCCGCAGCCGCCTTCGGCCACGGGGCAGCGGCGCACCCGGGTCAGGTCGGCCGTCCGCAGCACGTCGAGTGCGGCTTCGGCGATCCGGTCGGGGATCAGCATGGCGGGCACGGTGCCGTAGGTGAGCCGAATCCGCGGCGGGTCGCCTCTGTCGAGCACCAGCGTCGCTCGGGCGGCCGCCCCGGACCAGCGTTCGTGCAGTGCGACGAGCGCGGCGCCCGCGGCGATCGGGTCGCCGTCGGTGGGATGGACGGCCGCGAGCAGCGCGAGATGCAACTGCTCGCGGATCTCTCGTACGGCGGTCAGACCCGCGTGGGCGGCCGCGGGATCGTCGCGCCATGCCCGATCGACTCGCTCGGCCTCCGCGTCGCTCATCAGGCCGACTCTGAGCGTCCAGCGCAGCAGGGCGGAGGAGCCGGACAGGAAGTCGTGGGGCGGGTCGCCGCCGGGCGGTGCTCCTCGTTCGAGCGTGTTGACCAGGTCGAGGGCGGGGTGCCCGCCGACCAGCGGCAGCCGGGACACGTCGAGTGGCATATCCGGGACGCTACCACCTAACGCGTTGACGGGGGTTGCCGAGCAATGGGTCACATGACGTGCTCGGTCAAGGGCTCCGAGGTGGTCGCCGACGCGACGTTCCGACGGCTGGAGAGGAGCGGTTCGGCCAGCGCGACGGCGAACGCCGCCAGGCTGAGCAGCGCCCCGGCGAGTGCCGTGCTGTGCACGCCCGGGCCGGTCAGCAGCACGCCGCCGAAGAGCGCGCCCGCCGTGATGCCCGTATTGAACGCCGTGGACGTGCCGGCGCTCGCCATGACGGACTCGCCCGGCGCGTACACGAGCACCCGCGAACCGAGAGCCGCGGTCAGGCCCGCCAGCGTGAAGCCGGACAGCGAGATCATGACGACGGTCGCGACCTGGGAGGCGCCGAACGCGTACTGCCCGGCGAGCGCGAGCGCCTGCAGACCTACGAGGCCCGTCATGGTGAGCCAGCCGTGGCGGTCGATGAGGTAGCCGACCACGAACACGCCGGCCAGGCCCGCGATCCCGCGTGCCAGCAGGAGCGGGCCGATCGACGACTCGGCGAAGCCGCTGACGCCGGTCAGGAACGGGCTGATGTAGGTGAACGCCGTGAACGCGCCGGTGACCGCCATCGCCGTGGTGGCCACGATCGACAGATAGCGGCCGCGGTCGGGTGCGCTGCCCCGGTCGGCCGCGCCCTGCCCCGCCGGTGTGCCGGGCAGTACGGCGGCCACCGTGACGAGGGCGAGCAGACCCAGGCCGCTGAGCACCGCGAACGCCACCCGCCAGTCGGTCAGCCGGCCGAGCCAGGTGCCGGCCGGGATGCCGGCCAGCGTGGCGGTGGAGGCGCCGGCGTACAGGATCGACAGGGCCCGCCCGCGCACCTCGGCCCGGAACAGGCCGGCGGCGGCCGGCGTCACGACGGCCCAGAACAGCGCCTGGCTCAGCGCGGTCACCATCCGGGCGGCCATGAGCAGCCAGTAGTCCCAGGCCACCGCTGACAGGCAGGTCGCCACGACGAAGACGGCCAACAGGACGCACAGCAGCGGCCGCCGGGGCAGCCTGCGGGTCAGCCGCGTGAGGGGCACGGTCACCACCACGATGACCAGGCCGTACCCGGTGACCAGTAGCCCGACCGCCGACGCGCCGACTCCCAGATCCGTCGCGATCAAGGGGAGCAGGCCGATCGGCAGCGCCTCCGTGGTCACGTAGAGGAACACCGCCAGGGTCATGGCGATCAGAGCGACGATCGCCGACTTGCCTCCGAACCGATCTCGCACGCTGCCTCCTCGGCTGAGCCACCACCGTAGAGCGTGATGCGAGTAGCTCCGTCACGCCCGCCGTCGTGGAATTCCCTCGGTGGCACGAACGTAGCCGCACTTGTGCTACCGGTCAATAAGGTTTAGATGGTAGCTATGGCTAGCGGTCGAAGAGGGCCGGTGCTCGCTCAGCCGGTGACGGCGGTCGCCTCCACCTCGATCAGGTGCTCGGGGGCGTGCAACGCGGCGACGCCGATGAGTGTCGCGGGCGGCACCGGCGTGGTGCCCAGGCGGGTCGCCGCTCGGGCGATGCCGTCGAGGAACGCGGTCATCTTGTCCGGGGTCCAGTCGACGACGTAGACGGTCAGACGTACGACGTCGTCGAAGGTGGCTCCCGCCCCCGCCAGGGCCGTGGCGACGTTGAGGTAGCACTGCTCCACCTGGGCGGCGAGATCGCCGGCGCCGACGGTGACGCCGTCGGCGTCCCAGGCGACCTGACCGGCGACGAAGACGAGCCTGCTGCCGCTCGCGACGGCGACCTGCCGGTAGACGTCCACCTGGGGGAGGCCGTCGGGGTTGATCAGGGTGATGGCCATGGGGGTCTCCTACGGTTTCTTGCGGTTACTCGGAAACCGTAGGAGAGTGAGCGCTGACGTGGAAGAACGCACTTTCTGGTGACGGAGGAACCTCCAAGTGACCACCCAGTTCAGCGGTACGGCCGAGGACGCCGACATCTCCCGCGCCGACTCCCTGGCGCGGGAGATCTTCTCGGACGTCGCCAACAAGTGGGCGCTCCTGATCATCGAGACGCTGGGCGACCGCACCCTGCGGTTCAGCGAACTGCGCAAGGGGCTCGAGGGCATCAGCCACAAGATGCTCACCCAGAATCTCCGGATGATGGAACGCAACGGCCTCGTCGAGCGGAAGGTGCACGCCACGGTGCCGCCGCGGGTGGAGTACACGCTGACCGAGCCCGGCCGCGCCCTGCGCGCCACCGTCGACCTGATGTGCGGCTGGACGCAGCAGTACCTCGGCCACATCGAGGCCTCGCGCCACCGGTTCGACGGTGGGAGTGTTCCGGACGTCAGGGGTGTGTACGGGTCAGGTCGATGAGCTCGTCGAGACGACGGAGCACGGACGCCAGCTCGTCCATCTTCGCCTGGATGCGGTCGCGCTGCTCGCGGAGCATCCTGCGCTGGTCGGCGTCCGTGTGACCCGAGTCGATGCACGGCAGCAACCGGGCGATGTGGCGGCTGGTCAGCCCCGCTGCGTAGAGCTGCTGGTAGAAGCGGACCCGCTCGACGGCCGACTCCTGGTAGACCCGCTGGCCGGCCGGTGTCCGCTCGGACTCCAGCAGCCCCTGCTCCTCGTAGTAGCGCAACGCGCGCACGCTCACTCCGGACAGCTCCGCGAGTCGGCCGATCTTCAGCACTGTCGAGTCCTCCCGCAGCGGGGCGCCATCGCCTGCCTCTGACGTCAACGTCAGATTCGAGTCTACAGCGGATCAGCGCCGCAGCTGCGGGTACAGGAGCGCCGGGTCCTCGCCGAGGCGCGCCTTCCACTGCCGCGTCGGCTCGTCGCCGAGCACCTCCATGGCGCCCGCCTCGATGCCGTCCACCGCCATCCGTGCGATCTGCGCCGGATCCGTCTTCTCGATGTCGGCCCAGGCCATCATGTCGGTGTCGACGCTGCCCATGGCGAGCCCGGTGACCTGCGTGCCCTGCCCGGCGAGCTCCAGCCGGATCCCGTTGGTGAGCGCCCACGCCGCGGCCTTGGACGCCGCGTAGCCGTTGGAGTGCTCGTACGCCCTCCACGCCAGCACCGACAACACGTTGAGGACGGCCCCGCCCCCGTTCGCCTTGAGGATCGGCACGAAGGCGCGCACCATCCGCAAGGTGCCGAAGTAATTGGTCTCCATCTCCAGCCGGATGTCGGACTCGGGGCCGTCGACGAGCTTGGCGAGTGTCGACACGCCCGCGTTGTTGATCAGCAGGGTCACGTCCTGGGCCTCCGCGGCGGCCTCGGCGACCGACGCGTCGTCCGTGACGTCAAGTCGGAGCGGGACGGCGCCCGGCAGGTCGACGGTCTCGGGACGGCGGGCGGTCGCGTAGACCTTCGCCACTCCCCGGCGCTGCAACTCCGCCACCAGGCTCCGGCCGATCCCACGGTTGGCCCCGGTCACCAGGGCGATCTGGTTCTGAATCCTCATGCCCGTCAAGCTAAAACCTGACGCTAACGTCAGAGGCAAGTGTGACGTGGGGCACAGTCCGATCAGCCCGCCAGGTGCTCGCCGAAGAAGGCCGCGAGCCGGGCGACGGCCGGGGTGACGTATTCGTCCTTGTCGTACAGGTCCACGTGCGTGGCGCCGTCGATGACGAACAACTCGCTCGGCTCACCGGCCTTCTCGACCGCCTCCCGGCTGAAGTACGCGGTCTCCGCCTCCGAGCCGATGATCATCAACAGCGGCCGGGGAGCGATGAGCCGGATCAACGCGTACGAGTCGTACTGGGCGATCAGGTCGATGCCGCGCAGCAACCAGGCGTTGTCCGCACGGGGATGCCGCCCACGCGGGGTGAGGTAGTACTCCTGCGTCTCCCGGAGCTGGGTGTTCAGCACGCCTTCCGTGCTCTCGGGGATCCAGGGCACCAGGTGCGGGGTCTCGCCGCGGGCCTCCGCCGTGCGCAGGGCGCCGGCCTGCTCGAGCATGGCCTGGAGAACCTCCGGCCCCTGCGTGCGGCCGAGCCCGTCACGGAACACCCCGCCCAGGTCCACGGCGCTGACGGTGGCCACGGACCTGATGCGGTGGTCGGTCTGCGCCGCGTACGGGACGTACCCGCCGGAGGCGCAGATGCCGAGAGCGCCGATGCGGGCCGGGTCGATGTCGTCGCGCACGGTCAGGTACGTCACCGCGGACTTGACGTCCTCGGCGCGCTGGAAGGGGTTCTCCAGACCGCGCGGCTCTCCCTCGCTCTCTCCCTGGTACGCGGCGTCGAACACGAGCGCGGCGAAACCGGCACGGGCCAGCCGCTCGGCGTAGACGCTCGCGGTCTGCTCCTTCACCCCGCCTCCCGGGTGGGAGACCACGACGGCCGGCAGCCGATCGCCGGTGTGGTCGTCCGGAGTGAACAGGATCCCGGCGATGGCCAGGCCGTTGCTGGGGAAGGTGACGTTCGTCTTCATGGCATCCGACGCTCGCACGTGCCGCACGCTGGAAAAAGGGGAGACTTTCGTCCTCCGACACCATTGTCCTGGGACAGACAGGGCCCCCTCGCGGAAGCTCGTCCGGGGGATACTGGGGCATATGAGCAACAACGCGCACCCCAGCGAGTTGGGCGATTTCCTCAAAGCACGGCGGACGGAGCTGAGCCCCGAAACGGTCGGGCTGCCCGACGCCGGCGGCAGGCGCCGGGTCAAGGGCCTGCGCCGCGAGGAGGTGGCCATGCTCGCGTCGATCAGCACCGACTACTACACCCGCCTGGAGCAGGGGCGTCGCCGGGCCTCTGAGCCGGTGCTCGACACGATCGCGCGGGTCCTGCGGCTCAGCGACGACGAACGCGCCTACATGTTCGAGCTGTCCGGCAAGGACGCCGCGCGGCCGCGCCGGCGGGTCGCCCAGAAGGTCCAGCCGCAGCTGCGGCGGCTGCTGGACGACCTCACCACCACCCCGGCCGTGGTCCTGGGTCGGCGCACCGACATTCTCGCGTGGAATCCCATGGCCGCCGCGCTGTTCACCGATTTCTCGCGGATCCCGGAGAAGAAACGCAATTTCGTACGGCTGGTATTCACCGACCCGGCCCTGCGGGCGCTGTACCCGGAATGGGAGTACATGGCCCAGGCCGGGGTGGCGCAACTCCGCATGGAGGCCGCCCGCGATCCGAGGGATCCGCGGCTGATGGAGCTGGTGGGCGAGCTGTCGGTGCAGGACGAGGACTTCCGCCGCTGGTGGGGCTCCCACACCGTCGCGGTCCGGGAGATGGGCACGAAGGTGCTGCGCCACCCGGTCGCCGGCGACCTCACCCTCGACTGGTCCACCCTCACCTTCGCGCCCGACCCCGACCAGCAGCTCGTCACCTTGACCGCCGAGCCCGGCTCACCCTCCCACGACGGCCTGCGCATCCTCGCCTCCTGGGCCGCCACCGCGGACCGCTAGCCGGCTCTCCCGCGCGTGGGTCAGAGCTGCGAGCCGCCCCCGTCGACGGCCAGCTCGGCGCCGTTGGTGTAGGTGGCGTCGAAGAGCGGGAACGCGACCGCCTTCGCGATCTCGCCGGTCGTGCCCAGCCGCCGCATCGGGCTCTCCGCCGCCATCTGCGCCTTCGTCTGCTCCGCCGCCTCCTTCGGCATCGACTTCTCCAGGATGCCCGAGTCGATCGGGCCGGGGCTGACGGCGTTGACCCGGATGCCGCGCGGCAGCAGCTCGCGGGCGAGGCTGCGCACCATCGAACGCACCGCCGCCTTGCTCGCGGCGTAGGCGCTGAGCATCGGCAGGCCCAGCACGTTCGCGACCCGCGCCGACGACCACGATCCCGTCGCGGCGACCTTCCTCACCTGCGCCGAGAACGCCCTCGCCCGGCGACCCGTCCCGGCCTGACCCGGCCGGAGGGCCGCCGAGACGGCTCCCTCGGCGTTCAATCGATGATCGCGGTGACCTCGGCCTCCACGAGGATGCCGGGCTCGAAGAGGATGTCGACCCCGATCAGCGCGAGCGGCGGCGTGGCGAGGTCGAACTCGCGGGCGGCCTGCTCGATGCCCGCATTGAAGGCGTCGTACATCTCCCGCTTCCACCCGGCGGCGTACCAGGTGAAACGGACGACGTCGTGGAACGTCGCCCCTGCCGCGTCGAGCGCTTTGGCGACGTTGCGGTAGACCTGGGCGACCTGTCCGGCGAGGTCACCCGGCGCCACGAGTTCGCCGTTCTCGTCCCAGGCGACCTGTCCGGCGATGTGGACCTGTTCGCTTCCCGTCGCCACCGCGACGTGGTGGTAGATCGGGACGCGGACGTGTCCCTCGGGGTTGATGAGCGTGACAGCCATGGAAATCTCCTGATCGGTGGTCAACTTCAGGCGAAGAGGTCTTGAGGAACGTTCGCCGCCCGGAAGAGGTGGTCGCGTGAGGCTTCAAGTTCCCGGCGCAGCCGGTCCAGATTCACGTCGAGCAGCCGTCCCTTGCATTTGCGGACCTTGCCGGCGACGATCACCGTCTCGACGTTGCCGCGGTCCATCAGCGCGACGACCGCCCCCGGCACGCTGTTGAGCGGGGTCACGTTGAGCGCGGTGGCGTCGAGGAGACACGATGTCGGCCTCCTTGCCGGGGGTGAGCGTGCCGGTCCTGCCGCCGAGCCCGAGATGCTCGGCGCCGTTGACGGTGGCGAAGCGCAGCACGTCGCGGACGGTGAGGAGCTCCGGCGTGCCCTTGGCCGGTGTCGGCCATTCGTCGGGCGGGGAGAAGTCGCCCTGTTCCAGGGCGGCGCCTGTTCGTCGACCGTCTCACCCCCGAAGAGCTCGACCGGTTCGCCGACATCGCCACCAAGATCCTCGATGGCCTCCAGGCGGAGCAGCCGGCCACCTGACGCGTCGGGACGAGGGTGGGAGTGCCAGGGCTACCCGGCCGGTGTCGGCCGTTCGTACGGTTGAGTCATCAGGTCCTGTCGAAACCGGAAGGACTTACTCATGACCGCCAACAGGCTCGGGGAATTCCTCCGCGCACGCCGCGCCGCGGCCGACCCCGCGGACCACGGGCTGCCCACGGGTCAGCGCCGCACACCTGGGCTGCGCCGCGAAGAGGTGGCCATGCTGGCCGGCGTGTCCACCGACTACTACATCCGGCTGGAGCAGGGTCGTGACAAGCACCCCTCGCCGCAGGTCGTCGAAGCCCTCGCCGGGGCGCTCCGCCTGAGCGCGGACGCCACCGACCACCTCCGTACGCTGGCCGGCCCGGTGCAGCCGCGCCGACGGGCCACGCGCACGGAGTACGCCGACGCCGGCCTGATCCGCCTCATGGACGGCTGGCACACCACCCCGGCGCTCATCTTCGACCGCTATCTCAACCAGCTGGCCGCCAACCCCCTGGGCGAGGCGTTGTTCGACTGGATGGGCGAGGAGACGAACGTGATCACCTCGGTCTTCCTGCTGCCCGCGGCCCGGACCTTCTACCGCGACTGGGAGCTCACCGCCGAGAACTGCGTGGCCGCGCTGCGCGCCACCGCCGGCGATGATCTGGACGACCCCGCCCTGCGCGCCCTGGTCGGCGAGCTGTCGCTGAAGAGCGCGGACTTCGCCCGCCTGTGGGCGCGCCACGACGTGCGCGGCAAGACCACGGAGATCAAGCGCTTCCACCACCATCTCGTCGGTGACCTGGAGCTGAGCTACCAGTCGCTGACCGTCAACTCCAGCCCCGGCCAGCAACTGCTCGTCTACCAGGCCGAGCCGGGCAGCCCCTCGGCCGACGCCCTGGCCATGCTGGGCAGCTACCGGCTCCCCGCCGCCCGCACCGCGGAAGAGCGGCAGGGATGAGGGCCGTCCTCTCGGCCACGCTGGCCGCCGCTTCAGCCCTCGTCCTCGCCGCCTGCGCCGCCCAGCAGGAGGCACCCCGTACCGCCATCACCGTTCAGGAGCCTTCCATGACGCCCACCAGCCGGACCGCCCACCCGTACGTGGGCATGTGGGTCACCGCCGACGGCCACATCCGCCAGGAGCTGACCGCCGACGGCCGCTACGACGAGGCGCGCGGCTCCCGCCAGAGCGCCTACACCGGCCGGTACACCGTCACCGGCAACAAGATCGACTACGTGGACGACACCGGTTTCACCGCCGACGGCGTCTTCGTCGACGCCGACACGCTGCACCACGGCGGCATGATCTTCTACCGCGAGCGCTGACTAACCCGGGCCGCCCGGACAGCGCCGCGAGGATCTTGTCCTGGGTGATCGGCAGGTCGCGGATGCGCCGGCCGATGGCGTGGTGGACGGCGTTCCCGATGGCCGCGGTCAGCCGGGTCGAGGGCACCTCGCCGAATCCGCGCGCCCCCAGCGCGTCGCTGGAGGGGTCCGGACGGTCGATGATGGAGAAGTCCATGTCCGGCACGTCGGCGTTGGCCGGCAGCAGGTAGCCCGACAGGTTCGGCGTGACGATCCGCCCCAGATGAGGATCGACCAGGGCGTGCTCGGTGAGCGCGATCCCCATGCACCAGATGGCCCCGCCGATTGCCTGGCTGCGCGCGGTCTTGGGGTTGAGCACCCGGCCGGGGTCGAAGACCCCGACGACCCGGCGTACGGTGACCCGCCCGACGCCGGGGTGGACGTGGACCTCGACGAAGAAGGCGCCGACCGAGTAGCGCATCGGCGTCTGCTCCGGCGGCTGGACGGTGACCTCGATCGGCTCGCCGTGGCGGCGCATCACCTCGCGGAAGCTGATCCGCCGCGCGCGCCGCTCGGTGTCGAACAGGTGACCGTCCCCGACGCCGATCCGGCCGCCGCCGAAACGCACCTCAGAGCGACCTGCTGAAAGAACGGAGTCCGATCGTTGGCATCAGGCGTGTCGGGCCACGACCAGAAAGGGCAGGCGGTGTTCGTCTCTGACGATCAGGTCGAGCCGACCACCGTCCAGCTGTTCACCTCGAGCTATCACGAGTTATGGCGGGCCGACGCTCCACCGGCGTTTCCCGATGAGGGCGCCAACGGCCCCAGGACCATGTTCTTCCCGCCGCTGGGCGGTTACCGATTCTTCGTCATGACCGAGCCGCCCGGCGATCACAGCGCGTCCGGTGACGTCGACGTCGAGGCGGGGCTGCGCGAGATGGAGGAGAAACTGCCCGGCATCACCCGCCTGAGCCGTCCGCTACGAGGGGTTCGTGCCCGGCGATGCCCAGGGCCGGAGTTTGTCGGGGTTGCGAACCGCCCAGACGTGCTTGATCCGGTCGTCCGCGACGTCGAACGCCACCACCATCACGGTGACGCCGTCCCGCCGGACGGACACTGCACAGCGCCGCGGCGTACGGGGTCTTCACCGTGGCGGTGTTGCACCTGGTCACCGCGGTCCTGGTGTGGCGCCCGGGCGGCGGCTCGCCCGCGCCCATCCGGTACGCGGCCGTGTTCATGGGGCTCACGCTGGCGCAGATCGCCCTCGGCATCGCGCACCTGACGGTGCTGCACGTGCCGTTGGGCGTGCTGATGTTCGGCATGAGCCTGCTTCGGCTCAGCCAGGTGCGCAAGGGGGCCGCCCTGCCGGTGCGGTGACGGGCAGGGCGGCTCGGTCGTCGGTCAGCAGGAGCCGAGCATGCTGTTCAGCGCCGACTTCTCGGCGCTGTCCACGGTGAGGCCCCAGGTGTACTTGACCTGGATCCACGCGCGGGCGTAGGTGCAGCGGAAGGACGTCACGGGAGGCTTCCACTGGGCGGGGTCCTGGTCGCCCTTGGACTGGTTGACGTTGTCGGTGACGGCCCACAGCTGCGGGCCGTTGAGGTCGTTGGCGAAGGACTGCCGGCGGGAGGTGGACCAGTTCCACGCGCCGGAGGCCCAGGCCTCGGCGAGCGGCACCATGTGGTCGATGTCGACGTCGGAGGCGGCGGTCCAGGTGGCGCCGTCGTACGGGGAGTGCCAGCGGCCGGAGGTGGCGGCGCAGGAGGAGTTGGTCACGACGTTGCTGCCGTCCCGCTTGAGCACCTGCTCGCGCGTGTCACAGGCGCCGGTGATGGTGATCCAGTGCGGGAACAGGTCGCGGTTGTAGGTGGAGGCGTGCGACTCGGCGGCGACGGTCAGGGCGGCCAGCCGCGAGGCGGCGGTGCTCGCCGAGGGGATGCCGGGCGGGGCGGCGGAGGCCGGCCCGGCGGTGGTGATCGCGGCGAGGGCGAAGGCGGAGAGGGTGGCGGAGAGGACAGACACGACTCGGCGCATGGCCTGCGAGTCCCTTTCTGGCCGGTGTCCTCGGCCAGGGAGGGGTGATCCTGGTCGGGGCGAGGAAACGGCCAAAGGGGATGTTCGCCGAGCTTTCTGGCGATCTAGTGAAGATCACGTTTACCTCTTGTAAGGCGTAAATGTCGGGAAAAAGTGCCACCCGAAAGCCGGTGCAGGAGGGCCGAGGGCGGTCCGCGCCCCGACGTCGACCCGGTGAAGGCCTCGGCGCCGCCGGTGTGGCCGTCGACCTTCTCGAGGTTCTCCGACTCGCGCGCCCAGGGGGGATGAGACGTCGCATCGGTGTCGGGCTCCCATCGTGAGGGTGCGGAACCCGTCAACGATCATTGCCAGGGGTGCCGATGGGACGAAATGGGATACATCACCACATGAACGTTTGCCCTCGGTCGGGCGCCGGCCGGTTGAGCAGCCTGGGCACAAAGGCTCGGTCTAGGAAGCGTCATCGCAGGTCATGCGTGACTATGCTGGCGAAATTGGGGTCATTCGCACACGAGATGGGTGGAGGTCATGGCCGCAATGGGCACCATCCTGGGCTCGGCGACGAAGAGCCCCCCGGCGATCGTCGTGATCGACCTCGAGGGCACCGTGATCGGGTGGACGCGATCCGCGGAGGAGCTCACCGGTTACGCCGCCGCCGACATCCTGGGCCGGTCGGGGCGGGTGCTGCTGCTGCCCGGCGACACCCGCCTGTGGACGGGCCGGCTCGGTGACCAGGAGCGCTGGCACGGCCTGGCGGAGCTGCGGCACCGCGACGGCAGCCGGCTGCTCGTCCGCGTCGAGGGCGCCCGGCTGGAGACCACGCGGGACGCGTGGCTGCTGTCGGCCACGCCGGCCGCCGAGGACCTGTCCGGCAGGACGGGCTCGCTGCTGGAGTCGCTCATCGACCACTTCCCCGTGGCGATGGCCATCTGGGACCGCGACCTGCGCTGCGTCTGGCACAACGCCGAGGCCGAGAAGCTCAGCGAGGGCTGGCCCTACTACCGCATCGGCCGCTCGCTGGCCGACCCCGTCCCGGGGGTGGACACCGGGGGTCTCCAGGACGTCATGCGCAGGGTGCTCGCCGACGGCGAGCCCGTCATCGACCGCGAGTCGCGCTGGACCGCGGCCGACCAGAGCGAGGAACGTCCGCTGTCGTCCTCCATGTACCGGCTGGAAGGTGTGGACGGCCGGCCGCTGGGCGTGTGCACGCTGGTGCTCGACCTCAGCAACAGCCGCGCCCACGACCGCCTGGCCCTGCTGCGCGAGGCCAGCCTCAGGATCGGCAGCACGCTCGACGTGCGCAAGACCGCGCAGGAGCTGGCGGACCTGGCCGTGCCGGTGCTGGCCGACTTCGTCGCCGTGGACCTGGGCGAGGCGGTGCTGCCCGACACCGAGCCGCTGCAGCGACCGGCCACCACGCAGACGGGGATCCCCGTCTTCCGCCGGGCCGGGGTGGCGTCGGTGCACGAAGGGACCCCGGAGTCCGTCTTCGCGCTGGACGAGGCGGTGTTCGTGTCACCGTCGTCGCCGTACTCGAAGGTCCTGGCCTCGGGCGAGCCGCATTTCGAGGCCAGGCTCGACACCTCGCCCGGCACGTGGCTGGACGAGGACCCCGCCCGGGCCGCGGTGATCCGCACGACGGGCATGCACTCGCTGCTCGTCGTCCCGATCAAGGCACACGGCGACATCCTGGGCGTCACGGTGTTCTACCGTCACGTCAACCTGGTGCCGTTCGGCAGGGACGACCTGGTGCTCGCCGAGGAGCTGGTCGCCAGGGCGGCGCTGCGGCTGGACAACGCCCGCCAGTACACCCGCGAGCGCAACGCCGCGCTCGCCCTGCAGCGCAACCTGCTGCCGCGCCGGCTGACCGGGGGCGGCGCGGTCGACGTGGCCTCCCGCTACCTGCCCTCCGACCTGTACGAGGGGGTCGGCGGCGACTGGTTCGACACGATCCCGATGCCTGACGGCCGGATCGTGCTGGTCGTGGGCGACGTGACCGGGCACGGCATCTACGCCGCCGCCAGCATGGGCCGCATGCGGACGGCCGTGCGCATGCTGACGTACGAGGGGCTGCCCCCGCACGAGCTGCTGGCGCACCTCGACCGCCACGTCGTCCGGCTGGCCGAGGACGAGGACGAGGACGAGTGCGACTCGCCGACCGACTGCATGGGCGCCACCTGCCTGTACGTGCTCTACGACCCGGCCACCCGCAGCTGCGTCATGGCCGCCGCCGGGCACCCGCCGCCCGCGCTCCTGCACCCGTCGGGCGAGGTGAGCTTTCCCAGCCTGCCCAGCGGCACCCCGATCGGCGTCGGACTGGGTTCCTTCGAGTCCCTGGAGCTGAAGCTGGACCGGGGCACCGTGCTGGCCCTCTACACCGACGGCCTGATCGAGACCCGCGGGAGCGACCTGGAGGCGGGCATGCGGCGGCTCGGGGCCGCGCTCGCCCGCGCCCCACAGCCGCTGGACGACCTGTGCGCCTCGCTGATCGACTCGATCGTGGGCGACACCCCCGCCGAGGACGACATCGCCCTGCTGGTGGCCCGGACCCGCTGACGGGGCCCGGGCGCGGTCACAAGCGGTCGGCGTCGATGACGGCCCTGGCGAACGCCTCCGGAGCCTCCTGCGGGACGTTGTGGCCGACTCCCTGGAGCGTCCTGTGCTCGTACGCCCCCGTGAAACGGTCGCGGTAGGAGGCGCCGCCGCCGGCGGGGGTGAACGGATCGAGCTCGGCGTCGAGGGTGATCGTGGGAACGGCGATCCGCGGCGCCGCGGCCAGCCGCCGCTCGACGGCGTCGTAGCGGGGCTCGCCCTTCGCCAGACTCAGCCGCCAGCGGTAGTTGTGGATGACGATGGGCACCCAGTCGGGGTTGGTGAACGCCGCCGCGGTGCGCTCGAACGTCGCGTCGTCGAAGTCCCACGTCGGCGAGACGTTCTTCCACAGGAGCCGGACGAACGCGTCGCGGTGCCGTTCGAGGCCGAGCCGGCCCCTTTCGGTGGCGAAGTAGTACTGGTACCACCAGGCGTGCTCGGCCGCCGGCGGCAGCGGCTCCCTGCTGGCCTCCAGGTCGGTGATCAGATAGCCGCTCACCGAGACGAGGGCCTTGCAGCGCTCGGGCCAGAGGGCGGCCACGATGTCGGCTGCGATCGAGCGGCTGGGGGTGGAGCCGGACGCCGTCGCGCCCGCGGAGGCCGTCGGGCTCGTCGAGATCGGCACGCGCGTGCGGTTCCGGCATCCGCTGGTGCGCTCGGCCGCGTGGCGGTCGGCCGAGGCGGCCCGAGCTGCGCGAGGTGCACCGCGCGCTCGCCGAGGTGACCGACCCGCGCCAGGACCCCGACCGTCGCGCCTGGCACCGCGCGCACGCCGCGGTCGGACCGGACGAGGACGTCGCGAACGAACTCGAGCGCTCGGCCGATCGGGCGCTGGCGCGCGGCGGCCGAGCGGCGGCGGCCTTCCTCGAACGCGCCACCGAGCTGACCGCGGACCCGGGACGACGGGCGGCGCTGGCGCTGGCCGCCGCGCACGCCCGGTTCGCCGCCGGCGCCCCCGCCCTGGTGCCCGACCTCCTGGCCGCCGCCGAGCTGGGCCCGCTCGACGTGCTGCAGCGGGCCGACGTCGAGCGCCTGCGGGCCCAGGTCGCCTTCGCGCTCAACCCCGGACGCACGGCGGGCCCGCCGCTGCTCGCGGCCGCCCGCCGGCTCGAGACACTCGACCCCGACGCGGCGCGGGTGACGTATCTGTCGGCGCTCGGCGCGGCCGTGCACAGCGGCCGGCTCGGCGGAGACGACCTGCCGCGGGCGGCGGAGGCGGCCCGGGCCGTCCCGGCCGGCGACTCCACGGCCGGGCTCCTGCTGGCCAGGCACGGACTGGGCCCTCGGCGCGCAGGCCGTCGCCGACGCGCTGGCAGGACCGGCGGAACAGGCCGAGGAGCGCTACCGCGAGGCCGTCGAACGGTTGTCCGCCACCCGGATGCGGGTGCAACTAGCCCGGGCCCGCCTGCTCTACGGCGAGTGGCTGCGCCGGGAGAACCGCCGTGCCGACGCCCGCGCCGAGCTGCGCGCCGCCCACGACGCGTTCACCGCCATGGGCGCCGAGGGCTTCGCCGAACGGGCGGGCCGGGAGCTGGCCGCCACCGGCGAGACCGTCCGCAGACGCACTCCGGACGCGCGCCAGGAGCTCACCGCGCAGGAGGCGCAGATCGCCCGCCTGGCCATGGCGGGCCGGACCAATCCCGAGATCGGCGCCGTGCTGTTCCTCAGCCCGCGAACGGTCGAATGGCATCTGCGCAAGGTCTTCATCAAGCTGGGCATCGGATCACGCCGCGAGCTCGCCGCGGCGCTGCGCGACCAGTGACCCCCGGGGCTCGGCCCAGGGTGTCTCCCTGGGGCGAGCCGCCGCCTCGGCGGCGATCGTGGAAGCCGGATGCCGCCCGGCATCCGACAACGCCGAGGAGCGGACATGGTGGACGACAAGCTTGAGGTGATCGTCCTGCCGGTCGCGGACGTCGACAGGGCCAAGGACTTCTACACGAGGATCGGCTTCCGGGAGGACCTCGACTACGCGGACGGCACCGGCTTCCGGGTCGTGCACTTCACCCCGCCGGGCTCCCAGTGCTCGATCATCGTCGGCGCCGGGATCAGCACGGCCGAGCCGGGCTCCGCCTGCACCTCATCGTGGACGACATCGAGGAGGCCAGGGCCGACCTGGTGGGCCGCGGTGTCGAGGTGAGCGAGATCTTCCACGACGAGGGCGGCGTCTTCCACCACGCGGGGACCGAGAAGCGGGTGCCGGGCCTCTACCCCGGGCGGCGCTCGTACGGCTCCTTCGCCTCGTTCAGCGACCCCGACGGCAACGGCTTCGTCCTGCAGGAGGTGACCGAGCGTCTTCCCGGCCGGTGAGCTCTCACCGCATCAGCGGCAGCTTGCCCACGATCTTGTCGACGCGGTTGCGGGGCCCGACGATGCTGACGGCGTAGTACTCCACGTCCTCGGCGGCGGTCTCCTTCACCGTGTCGAGGTATTCGGCGTAGACGCGGGTGTGCTGGGCGGCGGCCGGCATGTCGGCCACGAAGCAGGTGCCGGCGGAGGCGGCCTTGGCGCGGATCGTGCGCAACGTGGCGGCGTCGGCGCTCAGGATGGAGCAGCCCGCCCAGGGCAGGCCCGGGTGCGCGTTGCCGTCCGCGTCGATCGCGTCGTCGCCGAGGAGGCCGGTCACCGCGTCCGAGGTCGCCGCCGCGACGCAGACGGCCGCGTTGACGGCGCGGCCCGCGGGCAGCTCGTCGTTGATCACGACGACCCATTTGAGGCGTGCCGCTCGGGTCGAGGCGGTGGGGTCGATCTCCTCGGGTGCGAAGCCGACGGCTGCCGGTGCGGTGTTCGGATCGGACATTCTTGATTCCTCTACTCGTCCATACGGAGCTATCTCGATAGACTATGCGTTCATTCAATCTATGAACAAGCAATCCGTATTTAATACGGACAGGGCGAGGTATGACCGAGTATGGACGAACTTGATACGGCGATCCTGGCAGAACTGCAGTCGGATGCACGGAAGACCAACCGTGACGTCGCCGAGGCGGTCGGCGTCTCCCCGACCACCGCACTCGACCGCACCCGCGCCCTGCGCCGTCGGGGCGTCATCCGCGGGGCCATCCTCGACGTGGACCTGCCCTCCATCGGCCGGCCGGTCCAGGCCCTCATCGCCATCCGCGTACGCCCCCCGTCCCGGCGCAACATCGAGGGCTTCCGCAACTGGGTGAGCACGCTGCCGGACACGCTCGGCGTCTACGTGACCACCGGGACCGAGGACTTCATCGTGCACGTCGCGGTGCCCGACAACGCGAGCCTGTACGCGTTCGTCATCGACAGGCTCACCGAGCGGCCCGAGGTCGCCGACGTCCGCACCTCGATCGTCTACGAGCACCTCCGCAACAACCGCATCGCCCCGGTCCTGCCCTGAACCGGCCAGTGGCGGTTCTCACACGGGCGGCCGCCCGGACCGCCGCCCCGACGGGGCAGAATGGTGGCGCACACAGACATGCCTGATGGCGGCCGGCCGATGTCCGTCGCCTCCCCGGAGCCAAGCCACGGGAATTAGGGCTTTGGGATACAGCATTCTGTATGTACGATCGCAGCGAAGTGGAGGGGAGTACTCCTTCGCGGCCGCGTCGTCATCACGGACCCGCCTCGGGGCCCGGCGCGGTCGGTCCGTGAGAGTGCGGGCGGAGAAGACCTCCGACAGACGTGTCAACGCCTTAGTCGGAGGAGCGTTCATGCCCCCACCTATGTCCGTGCCCGGGTGGCTCTGGGTCGCCACCATCGCCACCCTGCTCGGGCTCATCCTCGTCGACCTCGTCGTCGTCAACAGGAAGCCCCACAAGGTCACGATCGCCGAGTCCGCGCGGTGGATCGCCTTCTACATCGGATGCGCCATCGCGTTCGGCGCCGGCGTCTGGGTCTTCGGCGGTGACGACCAGGCGGCCTCGTACATCACCGGTTACATCACCGAGTACTCGCTGAGCGTCGACAACCTCTTCATCTTCATGCTGATCATGGCGAACTTCGCCGTGCCCGTGATCCACCAGCACCGCGTGCTGCTCATCGGCATCCTGATGGCGCTGGTCATGCGCGGGATCTTCATCGGCGTGGGCGCGCAGGCCGTACAGCGCTTCAGCTGGGTGTTCTGGCTCTTCGGCGGCATCCTCATCTACACCGCGTGGAAGCTGGCCTTCAACCACAAGGAGGACGACGAGTACGACCCCAACGGCGGCGTCGTGCGGCTGGTGCGCAAGCTGTTCCCGGTCACCGACGAGTACCACGGCTCCAAGCTGACCATCAAACGGGACGGCCGCCGCTGGCTCACCCCCATGTTCATCGTCATGATCGCCATCGGCGGCGCGGACCTGGTCTTCGCGGTCGACTCGATCCCCGCCATCTTCGGCATCACCCAGGACGCGTACCTGGTCTTCGCGGCCAACGCGTTCGCGCTGATGGGGCTGAGACAGCTGTACTTCCTGCTCGGCGGACTGGTGGAGAAGCTCGTCTACCTGTCCTACGGCCTGGCGGTCATCCTCGGCTTCATCGGCGTGAAACTCGTGCTGCACGCCCTGCACGAGAACGAGCTGCCGTTCATCAACGGCGGCGAGCACGTCACCTGGGTCCCCGAGATCAACAACTGGGTCTCGTTGGGCGTCATCGTCACCGTGCTGGCCGTCACGACGGTGCTCAGCCTGCTCAAGGCCAGGCGCGACGCCCGCCAGAACGTCACGCCGCCCGTGTCCCAGCCCGAGCCCGCCGAGTAGCGGCGGAAAGGCTCGCCGCCGTGGCCCCCGCCCGGCGGCGAGCCCCCGCCGTCCGGCTTCACGGGCGAGGCGCCAGGGGTCAGGATTCATCACATGAACGCGAATCCCGGGCGTCCCCGGCTGTTACGTGAGCTGAACGATCGAGCCGCGCTGGAACTGCTGGCCTCGTCGGGAACCCTCACCCGGGCGCAGGTGAGCGAGGGCTCAACCCGTCGTACGGCCATGTGATCGCGATGAAGGTCCACCTCGACACGACGACCGCCGTTCTCGCCGACATCACCGGGCGGGTGCTGGCGGAGACGACGGTCCCACCGAGGTCGCGGCGGATCCCGCCGAAGCGGTGCACACGATCGTGGAACACCTCACCCGGGCCGCACAGGTCGGCCTGTCACAGGTGCAGGTGTGCGTGATCGGCCTCCCCGGCGTCATCGACCCGGTCACCAGCCACATCCACGTCTGCTACGACATGCCCGCGTGGTGCGGCGATCTATGACAGGTCGCCGCCCGGGGTGGTGAGGCGTCGCAGGGAGTCGGTGAGGAGGGCGCGGAACGTCTCGTTCTCGCGCAGGTCGGGGGTGAAGATCTCCTCGATGGCCAGCAGGCGGTCCACGGTCGCCGCGGCCGAGGACGGCCCGTCGCCGCGCAGGCGGTCGGCGAGGGGGTCGTCGAGCTCGGGGGCCGTGGTGACGTGGCGCATCCAGCCGGCCACCGCCAGCGCGATCCAACGGGGCTCGTGCCCGGCGGCCAGCCGTTCGCGGGCCGGGTCGAGCAGGCGTTGCGGCAGTTTCTGCGAGCCGTCCACCGCGATCTGCGCGACGCGGTGCCGCAGGCCGGGGTTGGCGAACCTGGCCAGCAACGACTCCTTGTATCCCGCGAGGTCGAACCCGTCGAGGCCGTCCAGGGTGGGGGAGAGGTCCTCGTCCATCAGCCGGCGCAGGAACCCGGTGAACGCCGGATCGCCGACGGCCTCCGACACGTACGTCGCGCCCGACAGGTAGGCGATGGCGGAATGGCTGCCGTTGAGCAGGCGGAGCTTCATGCGTTCGTACGGCCGGACGTCGGACACCAGGAGCGCGCCCGCCCGGTCCCAGGCCGGCCGGTCGCCGGCGAAGCAGTCCTCGATCACCCACTGCGTGAACGGCTCGGTGACCACCGCGCCGAGGTCGGTCACGCCGAGCCGGGCGGCCATGTCGTCCAGGTCGGCCTGCGTGGTCGCGGGCACGATCCGGTCCACCATGGACGCGGGGAACGTGACGTTCCGTTCGACCCAGTCGAGCAGCGGCGGCTCGCACAGCTCCGCCACGAGCCCGGCGAGCGTCGCGCCGTTGCCGGGCAGGTTGTCGCAGGAGATGACGGTGAGCGGGCCCGCGTCGGCGGCGGCGCGGGCGCGCAGCCCGGTGACGAGCCTCCCGATCGCGCCGGGCCCCGGGCCGCGGCGGTACGCCCGCTCCGTGATGGTCAGCGTGACGACCGCCGTCTCCGGCGCGGCCAGCCGTACGGCGAGGTCGTCGCCGGGGGTGAGCACCTCGCGCACCGACCCGACGACGCGGGCCTCGTCCCCGGCCCGCACGCCGTACAGGCAGTCCTGGGGGCGCAGCCGGTCGGCCACGTCGGTGCTGCGCTGGCTGGCCCCGCAGATGCCCCAGCGGTCGTCACCGGTCGCGGCCATGGCGCGCTCGGTGTAGACCGCCTGGTGGGCGCGGTGGAAGGCGCCGATGCCGAGGTGCACGACGCCGGTGACGCGCGGCTCGGCGAGCGGTCGCGCCTCGGGCGCGACCCTGGCCAGGATCGCGCGGCTGAGTCTCACCAATGGTGCATGCTCCCGTCCATCAGGCGGTTGACCGGCAGGTACGCCGGCTCGTACGGGTAACGGGCGGCGAGCTTCTCGTCGATGTCGACGCCGAGGCCGGGCTCCTCGCTCGGGTGGAGGTAGCCGTCGGCGTAGTGGTAGCCGTGCGGGAAGACCTCGTCGGTGGCCTCGGTGTGCCGCATGTACTCCTGGATGCCGAAGTTCGGGACGGCGATGTCGAGGTGGAGCGCGGCCGACATGCACACGGGGGACAGGTCGGTGGCGCCGTGGGAGCCGGTGCGCACGTGGTGGAGCGCGGCCAGGTCGAAGATCCGCCGCAGGTGGGTGATCCCGCCCGCGTGCACGACCGTGGCCCGGATGTAGTCGATGAGCTGCTCGCGGATCAGCTGCTCGCAGTCCCAGATCGAGTTGAACACCTCGCCGACCGCGATCGGCGCCCTGGTGTGCTGCCTGATCAACCGGAACCCCTCCTGCAGCTCGGCCGGCACCGGATCCTCCAGCCAGAACGGCGCGTACTCCTCCAGCATCGAGCCCAGCCGCCCGGCCTCGATCGGGGTGAGCCGGTGGTGGATGTCGTGCAGGACGTGCAGGTCGTAGCCGAACCGGTCGCGTACGGCGGCGAACAGCTCGGGCACGACGCGCAGGTAGCGCTCGGTCGACCAGGTGGCCTCGCTCGGCCGGTTCGTCTCGGCGGGCTCGTAGAACATCTTGTCCTTGCCGACGCCGTAGGTCGCGTCGAGACCGGGCACGCCGCACTGCACGCGGACGGCGCGGTAGCCGAGATCGACGTAGCGCGCGACCTCGTCGAGCACCTCGGGGATCGTCTCGCCGTTGGCGTGGCCGTACACCGTGACGCCGTCGCGGGAGCGCCCGCCGAGCAGCTGGTAGACCGGCAGGCCGGCGACCTTGCCCTTGATGTCCCACAGCGCGGTGTCGACGGCCGCGATCGCGGTCATCGTGACGGGTCCGCGCCGCCAGTACGCGCCGCGGTAGAGGTACTGCCAGGTGTCCTCGATGCGCGCCGGGTCGCGGCCGATGAGCAGCGGGCAGACGTGGTCGCGCAGGTAGGACGCGACCGCGAGCTCCCTGCCGTTGAGCGTGGCGTCGCCGATGCCGGTGACGCCGTCCGAGGTGGTGATCTTCAGGGTGACGAAGTTCCTGCCCGGGCTGGTGACGATGACCTTGGCGTCGGTGATCTTCACTGGTAGGCCTCCAGATCGGCGAAGAGCGTGCAGTCCGGGTGGGTGCGCAGGATCGAGGCGGGGCAGCTCTCCGCGATCGGCCCGTCGAGCGCGGCGGCGAGCGCGGCCTTCTTGTTCGGGCCGGGCACGGTGGCGACAAGCGTACGCCCGGCCATCAGGGCGGGCACGGTCAGGGTGATCGCCCGCTCGGGCACGTCGGCGAGCGCGGCGAAGCACCCGTCGCTGACCTGCTGCCGCCGGCAGGCGTCGTCCAGCTCCACGACCTTGACCGCGAGGGGGTCGGCGAAGTCGGCCACCGGCGGATCGTTGAACGCCAGGTGGCCGTTGTCGCCGATGCCCAGGCAGACCAGGTCGATCGGGCCGCGGCCGAGCAGCTCGGCGTAACGCGCGCTCTCCGCCTCCGGGTCGTCGCCGGGGTCGATCACGTGGACGGCGCCGGGCCGTACGGCGTCCCACAGCTCGTCGTGCAGGAAGCGGCCGAACCGCTGGGGCGCGTCCACGGGCAGGCCGATGTACTCGTCCATGTGGAAGGCGACCACTCTCGACCAGTCGACGCCCTCGGCGGCGCGCAGGCCGGCCAGCATCTCCCGCTGGGAGGGCGCGGCGGCGAAGACCACCCTGGCCTCGCCGCGCGTGGCGAGCGCCGCGCGCAACGCGGCGGCGGCGGCCCGCGCCGCGGCGGCGCCCGACGCCGCCCTGTCGGCAAATATCCGGACGTCGAGGCGTCCGGCGACCCGCGTGATCACGGGATCGACGTTCATCGCTGGTCTCCGAGCTCGATGATCTGCATGAGGTTCCTGGAGATGTGGTACGGGTCCTTCACCGGCAGGGCGACCACCTCGTCCAGCGGGGCGCCGGTCCGGTCCCTGATCTGGACCCACTCCTCGCCGTCCGCCCCGCCGGGGAACGTGCGCAGCGTGTACGCCCAGATCCGGTCGAACCAGCCGGCCGCCTCCGCGTCGCCGTAGCGCACGGCGGCCAGCCGGGTGGCGTAGGCGGCCTCCGTGTGCACCCACCACAGCTTGGTCGACCAGGTCCGCCTGACCAGCTCCTCGTACGGTCCGCCGTACGGGCGGCCGGAGACGCCGGCGTAGCGGAACAGCCCGCCGTGCTCGTCGTCCCACCCGGCCGCGCACAGGGCGGACACCCCGGCGACCAGGTCGCCGTCGTCGCCGGTCTCGCCCAGCAGCTCACCCGCCTCCAGCGCCATCCAGGTGCCCTCCAGCGCGTGACCGGGGGTGCGGTGGCGGGCCAGGATCGTGTCGCGCATGCCGGGATCGGCGACGAACGTCTCGGTGAACAGGCCGCTCGCCTCCCGGTGCGCGAGCATGGCCGCGCGCGCGGCGCGCAACTCCTCCAGGTGGGGCGTCCGCCCGGAGGCCGCCAGGTGCGCGCGTACCTGGTCGAGCCGGGCGTTGAGCACGATCATGCGGGCGCCGAACCCGGAGCAGCCGGGCGGCAGCGGGTACGGCGGGGTCGGGGGATCGCCCGCCGCCACGTCGTCCGCGATCCGCTGGACGATCAGGTCGATCGTGGCCAGGTGGTCGGGCGCGCCGGTGTGCGCCGTCAGCTCGGCCAGCCCCATGGCCACGAAGGCGTCGGCGAAGACGCTGCGCTCCCCGGCCAGCGGCCCGCCCTTCTCGTCCAGGACGTACGCGCACCGGCCGTCGGGCCCGACGGCGTGCTCCAGCAGGAAGGACGCGCCGCGTTCGGCGTGCCGTACGAGCGGGTGCGGGTCCAGTGCGAGCAGGCCGCGCCCGGCGAGGCGGGCGGCGCGGGCGAGCAGCCAGACGAACCGGCCCTGCGACCAGGTGAACTTGTCCGTCGACAGCCGCCGCCGGCCGCGGTTGTCGAAGCAGGTGAAGAACCCGCCCTGCTCGGTGTCGATGCCGTTCTCGAGCCAGAAGGGGAGGATGACGTCTTCCAGTTGCCTGCGGGCGATCTGCTCGGGCTGCTCGGAACCCATGCCGTCCTTCCGTCGGGGGAATGAAAGCGATTGCATGGATTCTGGCTTCGCTAGAGTGCTGGGGTCAAGCCGGGAGAGCACAAAGCCGAGGAGCGCGGTGTGAGCAAGCCGACGATCTACTCCATCGCCCAGCGGTGCGGCGTCTCCGCGGCGACCGTCTCGCGCGCCTTCAACCGCCCCGAGCTGGTGAGCGAGCCGGTCAGGGAGCAGATCATGGCCGCCGCCCGCGAGCTCGGCTACCAGCCCAGCTCGGCCGCGCGCGGCCTCGTCACGGGCCGGGCCGAGACGATCGGGCTGATCGTCTCCGACATCACCAACCCGTTCTTCCCGCTGCTCGTCCGCGCGGTGCAGCGCACGGCGGAGCGGATGGGCAGCGCGCTCATGCTGGTCGACGCCGAGGAGAGCGCGGCGGCCGAGGTGGCCCACGTCGCCCGGCTGCGCAGCAGGGTCGACGGCGTGATCGTGGCCTCGCCGCGCTCGTCGTCGGCGGCGCTGCGCGAGGCCGCGAGGGGCCTGCCGTGCGTGCTGCTCAACCGCCCGCTGCGCGACCTGTCCTCGGTGATCTGCGACAACACCAGCGCGCTGTTCGACGCGGGCGACCACCTCTACAAGCACGGCCACCGCTCGTTCGCGCTGCTCGCGGGCCCGAGCGCGTCGTGGGCCGCGGCCCGGCGCTCGCAGGCGATCCGCAGGTGGGCGCGCGGGCGCGGGGTCGAGCTCACCGAGCTCGGGCCGTTCCGGGCGACGTTCAAGGGCGGCAGGCAGGCCGGCGCCGCGCTGCTGGAGACCGCCGCCACCGCCGCCTTCGCCTTCGACGACCTCACCGCGTGCGGGGTGCTCGCCGAGCTGGCCGGTCGCGGCGTCGCCGTGCCGGGGGAGCGCAGCGTCGTCGGCTGCGACGACGTGCTGCTCGCCAAGACCGTGACGCCGAGCCTGACCACGGTGACCGCGCCGATGGACGACCTCGGCGAGACCGCGGTGCAGGTCCTGACCAGGCAGATCGAGGCGCCCGGCGGCGCCCCCGAGCACGTCAGGCTGCCCGGCGTCTTCGTCGCGCGCGACTCCACGGGGCCGCGATCCGGCTCTTGACCGGGATACGGCCATGGTCTTAAATGCCTGCAATCGCTTTCATCGGTCACGAGGAGCCTGCAGGTGCGAAACGGACGGCACACGTCGCTCATGCGGACGTACGCCGAGCAGGTCGTCGGCCTGATCGGCCGGATCGAAACCGAGGAGGCCGACGCCGTCGGGGCGGCGGCCACCCTCATCGCCGACCACATCACCCGGCACGGGACCGACCGGCTGATCTACGTCTACGGTCCCGGCGGCCACTCGAACCTCGCCGCGCAGGAGGTCTTCTTCCGCGCCGGCGGCCTGGTCAACGTCAGCGCGATCCTCGACGAGGGCACGCTGCTGTCCGGCGGCGCGCTGCGTTCGATGGCCATCGAACGCACCCCCGGCTACGGCCGGATCGTCATCGAGGACAACCGGCTCGGCGACGGCGACCTGCTCATCCTGGTCAACGCCTACGGCATCAACGCGGCGCTCATCGACGCCGCGCTGACCGCCCGCGAGCGCGGCGTCACCGTGATCGGCGTCTCCTCCAGAGAACACGCCGACCGCACCGCGCCCGGCCACCCGGCCCGGCACCCCACCAAGCAGAACCTGCACGACCTCGTCGACCTCCACATCGACACCAAGGTGCCGATCGGAGACGCCGTACTCGACATCGAGGGGGTTCCCGAGCGGGTCGGCGCGATCTCGACCTTCGCCAACGCGTACACGCTCAACTGCGTCATGGCCGCGGCGATCGACGAGCTGGCCGCGCGCGGCACGGTCCCCGAGATCTGGCGCAGCGGGAACGCGCCGGGCGGCGACGAGCGCAACGGGCTGTTCCTCGACCGTTTCCGTGGGCGGGTCCGATGGTTGTGAACCGGTTGCTCGCCGGAGCCGCGGTCGCCGACATCACGCCGCCGGTCGGCGGCTCCCTCGCCGGCTACGCCGCCCGCGCCTCCGCCTCCACCGCGGTGCACGACCCGCTGCTGGCCACCGCCGTGGCGGTCTCCGACGGCGCGGCCACGTCCGTCGTGATCTGCGCCGACCTCATCGCGCTCGACCCGGACACCACCCGGCGGATCGCCCGAGACCTGCACGAGCGCACCGGCGTCCCCGAGGAGGCCGTGGCGGTGGCGGTCACCCACACGCACGCCGGGCCCGCGGTGACGAGCGGCGGCATCGGCGGCGTCGCCGACCCCTCTTACGTCGAGGACGCCTGCTCCCGGATCGCCGGCGCCGGCGAGGCGGCGATCGCCGCGCTGACGCCCGCCGTGCTCCGCCGCGGCCACGGCACGCTCCACGGCGTCGCCCACAACCGGCGCGGCGGGACCCTCACCGACCCCGCGGTCCCCGTCGTCCGGCTGGAACGCCTGGACGGCGAGCCGATCGCCACCGTGTTCTCGCACGCCTGCCACCCGGTGACCCTCGGCCCCGACAACCTGCGGATCACCGCGGACTGGCCCGGCTACGCGCGGCGGCACCTGGAGTCGAGGATCGGCGGCGTGGCCCTGTTCCTGCAGGGCTGCTGCGGCCAGCTCAACACCGGGCACACCGCGGTCGACAGCCTGCGCGGCGCCGAGCCGCGGCCGGGCCGGACGTTCGAGGCCGCGGAACGCTTCGGCACCCTGGTGGGCGAGGCCGCGCTCGCCACCGCCACCGAACCGGCCGAGGGCCCGGTGTCGGTCGCCGCCACCCGCGTCGAGCTGCCGCTGGGCGACCCGCTCACGCCCGCCGAGCTGCGCGCGCTCGCCGACGAGCCCGACGGGTTGTGGACGCGGTGGGCGCTCGCCCAGCTCGCCGACCCCGGCCCGGCGGCCGTCGAGGTTCGGGTCGCCGTGCACCGGTGGGGCGGCGTGCCGCTGGTCTTCCTGCCCTGCGAGCCGTTCGTCGAGTTCGCCGTGGAGCTGCGGGAGGCGCTCGGCGATCCCGGGCTGCTCGTCGCCGGATACACCGGCGGGGTGCCCGGCTACCTGCCCTACCCCGAGACCCACTACGCCGAGGGCGGCTACGAGATCCGTGAGGCCCATCGCGCCTACGGGCTGCGGGCCGCGTTCACCCCCGACGCCGGCCGGCGGGTCATGGCCGCCGCCCTGACGCTCGCCGGGGAGGCCGGATGACGATCGAGGGCAGGCTCGCCGACGGGCGTCCCGTGCGCGTCGAGCTGGACGGCCCGCGGATCGCCGCGGTCACCGAGGTCCGTGACGCGCCCGACGTGCTCGTCCTCCCGGGGCTGGTGGACATCCAGGTCAACGGGTACGGCGGGCACGACTTCAACGCCGACGACCTGTCGACCGGCGACGTGGCGGAGCTCGTACGGGAGCTGTGGCGGCGCGGCACCACGACGGTGTGCCCCACGATCATCACGGCGCCCGAGGACAAGATCCTGCGGAACCTGCGCGTGATCGCGGCGGCGCGGGAGGCCGACCCGCTGGTCCGGCACGCCGTCCCCGGCGTGCACGTGGAGGGGCCCTACCTGGCGGCCGACGACGGGCCGAGAGGCGCGCACGACGCCGGCCACCTCCGCGATCCCGACATCGCCGAGTTCGGGCGGTGGCAGGAGGCGAGCGGCGGCCTGGTGAAGATCGTCACCCTGGCGCCCGAACGGGCCGGCGCCGCCGGCTACATCGCCGAGCTCTCCCGGCGCGGCGTCGTCGCGGCCATCGGGCACACCGCCGCCTCGCCCGCCGACATCGAGGCCGCCGTACGGGCCGGGGCGCGGCTCTCCACCCACCTGGGCAACGGCGCGCACGCGGTGATCCGCCGGCATCCCAACTACATCTGGACGCAGCTCGCCGAGGACCGGCTCGCCGCGACGTTCATCGCGGACGGGCACCACCTGCCCGCCGACACGTTCACCGTGATGCTGCGCGCCAAGGGAGCCGGCCGGGCGCTCCTGGTCAGCGACTCCGTGGCGCTGGCCGGGTGCGCGCCGGGCGACTACACGACGCCCGTCGGCGGGCGGATCACGGTGCGCGAGGACGGCCGGGTGACACTGCCCGGCGGTGAGCTGCTCGCCGGGTCGGGCAGCTCGCTGATCGAGTGCCTGGCCTGGGCGGTCGCCCGTACCGAGGTCGGGCTCGGCACGGCGGTCGTTCTCGCCACCGCGAACCCGGCGCGGCTGCTCGGGATCGATCGCGGCCGTCTCGCGCCCGGCGCCCCCGCCGACCTGATCGTCACCACCCCCGCCCTGTCGGTCCTGCACACGTACGTGAACGGCACCCC
>NZ_POUD01000400.1 GCF_003236395.1 Nonomuraea aridisoli
CCCCATCACCCACCGTGCGCACCCTCTCCGCCAGATACGCACGAACACGGTCGCGCATCACCGCGTACCCCTCCGGATCCCGCCACCGCAGATCCGCCTCCACCACCTCCCGCACCACAGCAAGCGGAAACAACCCGAGGCCGTTCGACTCCACGAACGGCAACCCCCGCAACCACCCGAACAACGACCCGGCATCCTCCGCCAACACCGCCCGCAGCAGATCCTCCGTCGTCACATACGCATGCGCACAGACCTCCAACGCACGCCGATGCGCCACCGACGGCACCTCACCCACCAGCTGATCCAGCAACACCGCCACCACGTCCTGACGCGGCGTCCACCGCCCGCAGTCCTTCACCGCCACCGCCGCCTCACGAGCGAACCGCCGCAACAAGGCCGACTTCCCGACACCGCCAGGACCGTGCACGAACACCACACCGCAGCCGCCGCACAACGCCGCCCGGAAAACCGCC
Organism: Nonomuraea aridisoli; assembly: GCF_003236395.1. Taxonomy (GTDB): domain Bacteria; phylum Actinomycetota; class Actinomycetes; order Streptosporangiales; family Streptosporangiaceae; genus Nonomuraea; species Nonomuraea aridisoli. The sequence goes on from NZ_POUD01000400.1 coordinate 474, forward strand.
AGCTCCTCCTCCCGCCCGACGAACGCCCGCTCACGCGCCGCCTCCAGACGCCGTCCCAGCAACCCGCACCCGTCGTCACTCACCGAAAGCGAACCCCGTCACTCCCAGGACCCGGGCCGCATCCGGTCCCCGTCCTCGAACACGAAGCCCACGCCCGGATGAGGCCGTCGCCGCGGCGGCACACCACCACGGTCCGGGCGGTACTCGAAATGCCACCACTCGTTGTCGTACATGCGGTACAGGTCGTAACGAGCACCGTGCTCCTCGAGCCAGCGCGCGCCTTCATACGGACGCACGTCCAGCGCCACACCCCGCACATGACACGACTCCGCCGGCGGTAACACCAGCATCCGCGCCAACGCCGCAGAACCGCAGCGGCGCACCTCCTCATCGAACATCCGCTGCTGAACAGCCGGATCGCGATATCCCGACGTCAGACCGATCAGCTGGCCATGCCGCCACAACGCCTCCGTACGCGCCGCGACGAACGCCGCCCTGGCGCCCTCCGTGAGCCCCGTCAGATCCTCGGCCGGGAACCGCATCCCCAACGCCCAACCACCGGCCACTTCCCCGGCCCGGCCAGGACGGCGGACGAACGCCACCGGCCACAACAACACCGCCAGCACCACCGTGACCAGCGCGAACAGCCGATCCCGAGGCCGAAGCGGGATGATGCGTGCTTCGTTCATGCCGACTACGATTGGCGCCGAATATGCGTGCGTTGTCCGCCGCATGTCACCGTTTCTCGACGGCCGCCACCACCCCCGCGACCGTGACACGACCATGACATTGCGGCGACGAAGCGAGGACACGACCGGCCGACAATGGAACCCGTTGACCGGCGGACTGAGTTACGGAGCGTGCTGTGAAACTCGGCGGCGTGTCGCGAGTGCTGCTGATCGAGGACGACCCCGCCGTACGGGAGGGCCTCGACCTGGCCCTCACCCGCCACGGACACCGCGTACGCGCAGTGGAATCCGGCGAACAAGGACTGGACCGCCTGCGCACCGACCTCCCCGACGTCGTCGTGCTCGACCTCATGCTGCCGGGCATCGACGGATTCGAAGTCTGCCGCCGCATCCGAGCCACCGGCGACGTCCCCATCATCATGCTCACCGCACGAAGCGACGACTTCGACGTGGTCGCCGGCCTCGAGGCGGGCGCCGACGACTACGTCGTCAAACCCGTACAACCCCGAGTGCTCGAGGCACGCATCCGCGCCGTACTCCGCCGCATCGGCCGCGACCAGGCAGAGCTCGAACGGCACGCCGACCTGACCATCGACCGGGCCGGACTCGTGATCGCCAAACGCGGCACACCCCTCAGCCTCGCCCCGACCGAACTACGCCTGCTGCTCGAACTCTCCGCCACACCCGGCCGCGTGCACAGCCGCCAGCAACTGCTCGAATCAGTGTGGGAACACGGATACTTCGGCGACTCACGCCTCGTCGACGCCTGCGTACAACGACTCCGCGCCAAGATCGAAGACGACTCCGCCGCCCCCGTCTACATCCAGACGGTCCGCGGATTCGGCTACCGATTCGGGCCGGTGTGAACCACCGGTGACACCTCGGCCGAGCCTCGGGCTACGCGCCCGGCTCCTGTCGGCGTTCGCACTGCTGTGCGTGGTCACCGCGGCGGTGGTGGCCGGCGGAATGTACGTCGAAGCCCGCACCGCCATCCTGCAACGCGCCCAGGACGGCGCCGTACAAGCCATGAAAAACCGCCTGGAAACCCTCTACCCGCTACGAACCCCCACACCAGACCAGGCCGAACTCGCCGAGATCGCCCACACCATGACCGACCAGAACGGCTACGCGATCGCCCTCTACCACGAAACCCACTCACCCGGCCGCCTCGACCCCGCCATGATCCCACCAGAACTACGACGAACAGTCGCCGACGGCGTCGTCGCCTGGCAACGCGTGATCTGGTACGACGCCCCCTTCCTCATCATCGGCTCACCCCTGCTGATCACCGAAGGAGACCGGCCCACACGCCCGTCCGGCATCGAGATCTACACCGTACGCAGCCTCCTGTCCGAACAACGCAGCATCGACCGCCTCGCCACCCGCGCCTGGCTCACCGGCGCAGCCGCCCTCGCCTTCGCCGTCCTCCTCGCACTCCTCGCCACCCGCGGCGTACTCCGCCCCGTACGCGAACTCGGCCACGCCGCACGCCTCCTCGGCCAAGGCCACATGCGCACCAGGATCACGGTCCGCGGCACCGACGAACTCGCCGACGTCGCCCACACCTTCAACAACACCGCCGCCGAACTGGAACGACACGTCGAACAACTCCGCGACATGGAAGCCGACGCCCGCCGATTCGTCGCCGACGTATCCCACGAACTCCGCACCCCACTGGCCGCACTCACCGCCGTCGCCGACATCCTCGACGAAGAAGCATCCCAGCTCCCCGAACCCGCCGGCCGAGCCGCCAAACTGGTCAGCCAGGAAACCCTCAACCTCACCGGACTGGTCAACGACCTCATCGAAATCAGCCGATTCGACTCCGGCGTCGCCGCCCTCGCCCTCAACGACGTCGACATGGCCGAACTCGTCCACGCCACCCTGCGCAACCGAGGCTGGACACAACCCGTCCACACCGAACTCCCACCCGCCGTCACAGCACGCCTCGACCCACGCCGCGTCGACGTCATCCTCGCCAACCTCGTCGGCAACGCCCTGCGACACGGCGAACCACCCGTATCTGTACACCTCACCGCCGACCCCCACTGGATCACCCTCCACGTCCGCGACCACGGACCCGGACTCGACGAAACCGCACTGCCACACGTCTTCGACCGCTTCTACAAAGCCAACGCCGCCAGAGCCAGATCCGAAGGCAGCGGCCTCGGCCTCGCCATCGCACGCGAGAACGCCCGCCTGCACCAAGGCGACCTCACCGCCACCAACGCCCCCGACGGCGGCGCCCTCTTCACCCTGCGCCTGCCACGCCGAGCACCCGACCCCGACGGAGACCCCGAGTGACGACCAGGCTCGCACACCGCGCACTCGCCGCCGGCCTCGTCTCCCTCGCCGCCGTCACCGGCTGCGGCGTACGACCCAGCGACGCCATCTCCGCCGGCGAGCCACCGAGCGGACCCGTCGCACCATCCCCGACGATCACCCTCTACCTGGTCAAGAACGGCCGGCTCAACGCGGTGACCCGGCCGGCCGGCCGGCGCCCGCTGTTCCCGGCGGACACGCTCGCGCTGCTGGCGGCCGGGCCCACTCCGGGGGAGCAGGCGCAAGGACTCACCAGCGACGTCCCGCCCGAGGCCGCCCCGTTCTCGGTGAAGGCCGAACCGGCCGGCCACCTGGCGGTGAACCCGTCCACACCGGCAGCCGACCTGTCCACCCTGGCCGTCGAACAGATCGTGTGCACGGCCGCCGCCGCGCCAGGAAGCCCCGCCCAGGTCACCGTCGTCGGCGCCGGGCAGGATTTCAGCCCGCGGAGCTGCCCGGGTGGGGGAGCGCCGTCGGCGCCACGACAGGGAGAGACATATTAGGGCAAATCGGGCAAGGATCACTTGCTCCGGTCGCAAAGGGGAGTGGATGGCGCCGCGATTCCAGGGGGAGGGGTCGAGGCCGGGAGGCGGGGATTTCCGGTGCCGAACCGGCCGTTCGCCGTTGTCGTGGCGCAGGGGGAGCCGCGGGGTTCGTATGGCGAGGAGGCGGGGCCGTGCCGGCCGTTTGTGGTGCCGATGTCTCGATTTATGGGCAAACGGGTCCTATGTCCTATACCGAACAGAACCCACCTTCTGTTTGGTATGGGACATGACGTCGCTTGACGCGCCCGCGCACCGGCGGGGGGTCATAAACGGTTGACGAACCTGGCGGCGGCGCGGTGGCTCATGCCGGTCTCGCCGCGTACGAGGAAGACGGCTTCCTGGATCTGTCCGAGAGCCTTCAGTTCGCGGGCCTGATCGACAAGATCGACACTGATTCCGGGACGGTTGCGCGGCCGGTACGTGAGGCGTACGGCGAGGACGATCAGCCAGATGGCGGCCGCGGTGATGACGGCGCTGAGCGCGATGATGCCGGGGCTGATCTGCAAGGGGATCTGGGCGGGCATGCGGGGCGTCTTCCCGGGTGCGGACGGTTTATGCGGGCCCTCCGGTGATTGCTCGATAATGAACATTATGTCAAGTAGACCGTTCCGGGAGGGGCCGGGCGCTCCCCTGAACGGGTGGGACTGGAGGGACGATTTCCCGATGGGGCCAGGCGCGCGAGCGGCGTCCGGTCGGCGCCGGCGGGTCGCGCGGCTCGGTGGTCGCGGTGCTGGTGGGCGGCGGGTTCGTGGTGCGCTGCCGGGCCGTGCGTCTCCCCGGCTGGTGATCATGCGGGTGTTGACGCGTCGGTTGACGTTCGGTTGATTCGCTGTCCTTGTCGGGTTGCGCGATTTAGGGTGGAGTTTCTGCCATTCGCGCCGAGAGGAGCAGCACGTGGGGAACGAGTCGGTGTTATGTCCGGTGTGTCAGGGTGTTCTGCCTGCGTCGGGTAAGGAGTCGTACACGGCGTTGCGGGGCCGGCTGATCGTGACGAACGGCTATTGCGCGGGCGGGTGCGCCGAGCAGGTGGAGCAGGTTCCGGCGCGGCCGGTGGATGAGTCTCAGATGCGTACGCAGCAGGTGGCGCGTCCGCGTCCGGTGGTGTCGCAGGTGCGGGGGCCGCGCTGACGGGTCAGTGGTGTCCGTCGGTGGTGTGCCAGTAGTCGCGGGTCTGTACGGCGAGGCCGTCGTGGTCGAAGCGGGCGAGGACGCAGCCGGCCAGGGTGATGGGGCGGCCGTTGTCGTGGGCGTGGACGCGGAATTCGATGGCGGCTTGGTCGCCGTCGACGATGGGGGTGGCGAAGGTGGCGTGGGGGTCGGTTTCGCCGGTGAAGGACCAGCGGATGTAGTCGGCGATGGCCTGTTTGCCCTGGTGTGGGGGGCGGAAGGGCATGCTGGTGTGGACGGCGTCGTCGTGGTAGAGGGCGATGATGGCGTCGGTGTCGTGGTGGGTCCAGCCGTGTTGCCAGGTGTCGGCGAAGCGCTGGGCGGCGGTGCGGGTGTCCACGGGGTCCTTCAGGGCGTGTAGGGGTGTACGGCGGTGACCGCGGTGACGGGCAGGGGTCCGTACAGGTGGGGGTAGCCGTTCTCGGTGCGGATGTCGAGGCCGGTGGGGTCGATGTCGAGGACGAGCAGTGGCTCGGTGACGTGGCTGTAGTAGGCGGTGTGGACGGCGCGTAGCTGGGTGTGGTCGCGGCTGCAGTGGATGAAGCCTTCTTGGTCGAGGGTGCGGCCGAGGGTGGAGATGCGGTACTCCCCCGTGTGCTGGGCGTTGTCCCAGTCGGTGCGCAGGGCGAGGTGGTGGATGGTCATGGGGTCCATTCGGTGGCGAGGACGGCGTAGATGGCTTCGCTGGTCCATTCGCCTTTGACGAATTCGTTCTCGATGAGGGTGGCTTCGCGGCGCATGTGGAGTTTTTCCAGGACGCGGGCGGAGGCGGTGTTGCGGGGGTCGAGGCGGCCGACGATGCGGTGGAGGCCGAGTGCGGTGAAGCCGAGGTGGAGCAGGGGGCGGGTGGCTTCGGCGGCGTAGCCGTGGCCGTGGTGGTCGGGGTTGAGGACGTAGCCGATCTCGCCTTGGCGGTGTTGCCGGCTGGTCCAGATGAGCAGGCAGTTGCCGATGAGGTCGCCGGTGTCGCGCAGGGTGATGGCGAGGTCGATGGCGTCGCCTTCGTGGTGGAGGGCGGTGCGGGTGATTTTTTTGTCGAGGTGTTCGCGGGTGGTGTCGCGGTCGCGTGGGTCCCAGTAGAGGTAGCGGGTGACGTCGGGGCGGGATTCGTAGGCGTGGAGGGCGTCGAGGTCTGCGGTGGTGAAGGGGCGCAGGATCAGGC
>NZ_POUD01000401.1 GCF_003236395.1 Nonomuraea aridisoli
CGGGTGAGCTGCTCGACTTCACCGGACGGTGGGCGCTGGAGAAGGTGCCGCAGCGCCGGGCGTTCGGGCACGGGGTGTGGTCGCGGGAGAACCGGCGCGGGCGCACCGGCCACGACGGCACCGGGCTGCTGGTGGCAGGCACCGAGGCGTTCGGGTTCCGCTCCGGCGAGTTGTGGGCCGTGCACGCCGGCTGGAGCGGCGGCCACGTCCACTACGCCGAGCGCGTCCCCGAGGGCGCGGCGCTGATCGGCGCGGGCGAGCTGCTCGACCCGGGCGAGGTCGTGCTGGGCGAGGGCGAGAGCTACCGCACGCCGTGGGTGTACTTCTCCTGGTCCGGCGCGGGGCTGGACGACGCGAGCGCCCGCCTGCACGGCCATCTGCGCGCCCGCCCGCTGCCGGTGCGTCCCGTCACGCTCAACAACTGGGAGGCCACCTACTTCGACCACGGCCTCGACCGGCTGCTGGAGCTGGCAGAGAAGGCGGCGGCGGCCGGGATCGAGCGGTTCGTGCTCGACGACGGCTGGTTCCGCCACCGCCGTCACGACCGTGCCGGCCTCGGCGACTGGTACGTCGACGAAGGCGTGTGGCCCGGCGGCCTGCACCCGCTGGCCGACCGCGTGCGCAAGCTGGGCATGCAGTTCGGCCTGTGGTTCGAGCCGGAGATGGTCAACCCCGACTCCGACCTGGCCCGCGAGCACCCCGACTGGATCCTCGGCCGGGCCGAGCGCATGCCGCCGCCGCAGCGCCACCAGCAGGTGCTCGACCTGGCCCGGCCGGAGGCGTACGCGTACCTGCTGGAACGGCTCGACACGCTGGTCGGCGAGTACGCGCTCGACTACATCAAGTGGGACCACAACCGCGACATCGCCGAGCCCGTCCACGACGGCGCGCCCGGCGTGCACGCGCAGACCCTGGCGACCTACCGGCTGCTGGACGAGCTGCGCCGCCGTCACCCCGGGCTGGAGATCGAGTCGTGCTCGTCCGGCGGGGCGCGCATCGACTACGGCATCCTGGCGCGCACCGACCGGGTGTGGACCTCCGACAGCAACGACGCCCTCGACCGGCAGCAGATCCAGCGCTGGACGGGCCTGCTCGTGCCGCCGGAGCGGCTCGGCGCCCACGTCGGCGCGCCGCGCGACCACATCACCGGCCGCATGTTGCCGCTGGCGTTCCGGGCGGCGACCGCGCTGTTCGGGCACATGGGCGTGGAGTGGGACCTGACCTCGGCGAGCGAGGCCGAGCTGGAGGAGCTGGCCACCTGGATCGCGCTGCACAAGCGGCTGCGGCCGCTGCTGCACGCGGGACGGGTGGTGCGGGCCGACCATCCGGATCCGTCGGCGCTGCTGCACGGGGTGGTGCTGCCCGAGCGGGCGGTGTACGCGTTCGTCCAGCTGACCTCGCGGGTGGCCGCCGGGGCCGAGCCGCTGCGGCTGCCGGGGCTGGACCCGGAGGCCGTGTACGAGGTGCGGGTCGCGGGGCCGGTGCCCGAGAAGGCGCTGCTGCCGGAGTGGGCGGGCGCGCCGGTGCGGGTGCCGGGCTCGGTGCTCGGAGAGATGGGACTGCCCGCCCCGGCGCTGCGGCCCGCCTCGGCGCTGCTGGTGGAGCTGGAACGGGTCTGACCGTCCCACCTCGCCGGCGGCCCCGCCCTCGAGCGGTGTAGCGGCCGGGCGTCAGGTCAGGTCAGGTCGAGGCCGCTGCCGCCGAAGCGGTCGCGCAGGAACCGGCCCTGGTCGCGCAGCGCCTGCTCGTCGCCCCGGTGGATCGCCTCGGCGACCTTGCCCATCTGGGCGTCGAGCAGTGCCAGCTGGGCCAGCAGCTCGTCGTGCGCGCTGCGCTCCCGCCCGGCCCGCCGGGCGAGGGCGTAGCGGCGCGGCAGGTTCGCGTACGCCTCCAGGCTCGCCGGCAGGTAGCGGCGGATGGTCTGCGACACCACGTGGAGCTGGTCGGGGGAGGCGGTCAGCTGGTCGGCCCTGGCCAGCACGTCCCCGATGACCTCGGCCAGCGCCTGCACGGCCGCGTGCACGTCCGGCGGGAAACGCCCGTCGATCCGCCGCAGCAGCCCGTCCAGGTCGGCCCGCAGCGCCCGCGTCTCGACCTCGGCGTGCGAGATCGTCAGCCGGACCCGTTCCGGCGGCGCCAGCAGCGCGCCCACCCCGTACAGCGCGATCACGACGACCGGCCAGAACGCGCCCACCAGCCCCAGGAAGTGCCCCACCAGGCCGAGCAGCGCCAGGCAGGAGCCGGCGATGTTCCTGGTGGAGCCCAGGTAGCGCAGGGCCCGCTCACTGATAGCCACGGATCTCCTTGAACGCCTCCGTCAGCGACGTGGACCGGGCGTCGAACACCGCCCCGCCGGTCAGCTCGGCCACCCGGCGCATCTCCTCGGCGTCGCTCTCCCCGAACAGCACCACGAACGTCGGCGTGCGGCGTCGTTCCTCCGGCAGGGACCGGTAGTGGGCCTCGAAGGCGGCGTAGTCGGAGCCGTCGGTGTTCTCGCCGTCGGTCATGAGCACGATCGAGCCGTAGTGGCCCGGCGTGACCGGCCGGTCGTAGGCCGCCGTCAGGCTGTCGTAGATCGCCGTGCCGCCCGCCGCCTCCAGCCCTTCGGCGAACCGCCTGATGTCGTCCAGCACGGGCGCGGGGTCGTGCTCGGGCACGGTGAACGGCACCGGCGCCCCCGGCGCGTCGTCGAACGGCATCATCGTGACGGACTCGCGGTTGCGGAACCGGGAGAACGTGCCCGAGGCGGAGGTGTCGGCGCCGGTCAGCGCCACCAGCGCCTGCCGCAGCGCCGCGATCCTGTCGCCCTGCATCGAGCCGGAGGTGTCGAGCACGAACGCGGCCTCCGCCGGGACGCGCACCTGGTTGAGGTAGGTGGCGATCAGCTCGTCGGCGGTGCTGCGCCGGTTGGGGAAGGGCAGCTCGATGAGCCGGGCGCTGCCGAAGCGCGGGTCCGGCGGGACGCCGGCGACGATCGGCCGCCGGTGGGTGCCGGTCATGATGTCCTTCTGCACGGCGGGGGTGCGCAGCCAGGCGGCGAGCCTGCCGTACAGCTCCTTCTTCGCCTCGGGCGCGGAGGCCAGCAACGTGAGCGGGTAGTCGGCGCTGACCACGCCGTCGGCCGGGTAGACGACGGTGAGCGGCTCGCGCGCGCCCAGCAGCACCGACTCGTAGTTGACCATGCCGTCCACCCCCGGGTCGCGGGCGTAGGCGTCGGCCAGCCAGCCCGACGAGCCGGCCGTCAGCCGCTGCGCGGAGAAGAACTCCTTCAGCCGGGGCGTCACGGAGGAGACCTGGTCGGCGCTGAGCGCGCCGTCGGCGTCCGACAGCGCGGCGGCCACGCCGACCAGGGCGGAGAAGCCCGAGTTGGAGGAGGCCGGGTTGGTCATGCCGAAGCTGAACCGGCCGTCTCTGGCCGCCTCGGCGATGCCGGCCCAGGTGACCGGCTCGGTGTCCCAGCCGAGCTCGCTCGCCTTGGCCGGCTTCAGCCCCAGCACGACCGGAGAGATCATGATCTTGGTCTCGGTGGACAGCCGCGCCTGGGAGCCGTCGATGAGGGCCAGGTAGCGGTTGGAGGAGAACCAGACGGCGTCCTGCCGTCCGTCCGCGCGGCCGCTCGCCACCTGCTCCGCGCCGTCCAGCGTCCCGGTGTACGTCAGCCGTACCCGGACGCCGATCTCGCTCTCGGCGCGGGCGAGGAGGGGCTCCAGGTCCTTGATCTCGCTGCCGGCGAGTACGCGCAGGACGTCGGGGCCGTCGGCGGACCCGCCCGCGGAGCCGCAGGCCGCCACCAGCAGCAGCACCGACGACACCGCCGACAACAGGGCAGCCCATCTCATGACGTGCTCTCCCGGGCCCGCTCCAGGTAGGTCCTGGCGTGCTCCAGCTCCGACGACAGGCTGTCCACCGTGGCCGCCATGCTCTCGGTGGCCTTGGCGCGGAAGGAGTCGATGAGGTCCATCGTGGCGTAGACGTTGTCGAACGCCTGGCGCAGCGTGTCCAGGTCCACGGTCGCCGCGGCCGCCTGGTTCTGGATCTCGCCCGCCTGCGTGCGCAACATCTCGCTGGTGGCCTGGATCAGGTCGCCGGTCGTCGCGTTCAGCGCGGTGATCTGGTCGAGGACGAGTTTCTGGTTCGCCAGCGCCTGTGCCACCGTCACCGCCGTGCGCAGCGCCGCGACCGTCGTCGTGGTGGCCCGGTCGACGCCCTTGCTGAGCTCCAGGTTGTTCTTGCGCACCAGGTCGAGGGCCAGGTAGCCCTGCGCGGAGACGGCCAGCTGGGTGAGCAGGTCCTGGTGCTTCTGCCGGACGGCGAACAGCGCGTCCGAGCGCAGCGCCGTGGCGCTCGCCTCCTCGCCCCGCGCGATGCGCTCCTCCAGGGCGGCGTCCATCGCCTGCGCCATGACCGCGTACTCCTGCAGCCGGGTCATGGTCTCCCACAGGTTCGCCTTCTCTCCCTCGATGGCGGCGTTGTCGCGCAGCAGCTCGTCCTGGCCGGACCTGAGCGCGCGGATGATGTCGTCGAGGTGGTGCTGGGCGGAGTGGAACTTCGCGAAGTAGTCGCGCAGCCGGTCGCCGAACGGGATGAGGCCCAGCAGCCTGCGCGGCCCGCTCGCGGCCTGCTTCGGGTCGAGGTCCACGACGGTGCGGCGCAGCGCCACCAGCCCGCCCGCCACCTTGGCCTGGGCGTCGGAGCCCGCGCCCCTGGCCGCGTCCAGCGCCGCGACCGGGCGCTTGAGCATGCGGTTGGCCACCTGCGAGGCGGACCGGATCTCGGTGTCGCCCATCGAGGAGATGTCGTGCACCTTGCGGGCGAACTCCGGCGAACGCGGGTCGATCCCGCTCAGCTCGCCGGCGAACTCGCGCGCCTTGGCGGTCAGCTCGGCCGCGCGCTCGCCGGTCACGGGCAGCATGGTGGCCGCCGTCTCGGCCGGGACCGGGGCGACCGGCTCGGGCGGCGTGAGCACCAGATCGGACACGTACGGGATCTCCTTGCTAGGGGCGGGTGGAGTCGATGGCGGTGATGAGCCGGTCGAGCCGCTCCCAGGTGGGCGGCTCGACCACGTCCACCAGGTCGGCGGCGGCCGGCGCGCGCGTCCTGGCGACCAGGTCGGCGAACGCCTTCGGGTCGCTGGTGCGGAAGCCGTACCGGGCGGCCAGGGACTGCAGCTCGGGGTCCTTCGTGAGCAGCTCGCCGACCCGGGAGCCGGGCGGCGACAGGGGCACCAGGGTGTGCTTGCTGAGCACGGTGGGCGACGGGTAGACCAGCCGCATCTCGGGCGTGATCCGCCCGTCGGCGGTGAAGACGTGCGACAGGTACTGGGCCTCGTAGACGACCATCATCGGCGTCTTGCCGGACCCCTGCACGAGGTAGTTCTCGAACGCCTCCTCGCTCTCCGTTTCGGAGAAGCCCTGGTCCAGCACCGCGGGCGCGAGAATCGGCGCGACCTTCGCGATCTGCTCGTCGGAGCTGATGACGTCGTCGCCGTTGGCGACGTAGCCGATCATGGACAGGTACATGGCGGCGGAGTTGGAGGTGCGCACGTCGGTGGTGGTGAGCAACACTCGCTTTCGTGCTGGATAATCCGAATTGTCCGGAATTTTATCCCAGCGCGTGCCTTTGGCTACTATTTCCAGATATTTCGCGATGTCAAAAACGGGGTGACCGCCAGGGGAATTCCGCAGCACTCCCAGCGTCTCCAGCAATCCCGTGATCGGCTCGAACGTGGCCACCGCCATCGGCGAGTAGAACGGCGAGTACGTGACGCTCGCCCCGCGATCCTGTTTGATCCGCTCCGCGGCCGGGACGCTCGAGGGAAAGGCGAAGGCATAGCGGCTCAGGTCGACGTCGGTGACCATCTGCCGGGACCCTGCGGTGTCCGCCTCGACGCGCAGCCCGTGCTCGGCGAAGGCCGCCCGCACCCGCGCGTCGTCGAAGAACGGCTTCTTCTCCGACCCGATGACGCCTCGTACGACGGTCAGCCCGGGCCGGTCGTCCCCCTCGTTTCCGGTCACGATCGCGACCACCGCCACCCCGGCCAGAACCGCGGCCAAGGCGACGCCGATCCACCGCTTCATCGAACCCCGTTTCTCGAAATAACCCCCATGCCTGGAATTATGGAATGGCGGTCGAGGAGGCCGCGAGGAGCGAAAGACGACCGTACGGCAGAATTCGCTGCGCGTTCACCGCATTCCCATCGCCTGGCCGCCGAGGCCACATTTCCGGCACGTCGCTCTTTCGCGCCGCCGGCGCCGTTGACAGGCCTCTTGTCAGGACTGATGGTGAGCACAACGGGCCAAAAGTCGGCTCATCAGAGGGCTGATCCGTCGCAGCAGGGAGGCCCAGCGTGTCCGT
>NZ_POUD01000402.1 GCF_003236395.1 Nonomuraea aridisoli
CGTCCCTCCTGCCCCATCGGCCCCTCGAGGGGTCAGGGCGCGGGCCTCGTCCATGACCTCGCGCGCGTCGCGTTCGAACGAGGCCCGCGCCCTGAGGGTGAGGAGCCCGCCGGCGACCATCGGGATGACCAGGACGTACATCCCGGCGAGCAGCGACCCGAGCCGGTCCGAGGCGATGCCGACGACCAGGGAGCCGAAGGCGCCGCCGCCCGTGATGAGCAGTTGCAGGACGGCGAAGCCGAGCCCGCGCGCCGCGGCCGGGACCACGTCCGCGAGACACGCCGTCAGGTTGGGGGTCGCGATGGCGATCAGCGAGCAGGAGAGCAGGAGCAGCGCGGTCATCGCGCCGATCGACTCCGTCGACAGCGCTCCGGCCATCACCAGGGAGCCCGCCGTGATGCCGCCGCCTCCGGCCAGCAGGCGGCCGCCCTTGCGGGTGCCGTGCCATCTCCTGCCCAGCCACGAGCCGACGAGGGTGCCGGTCAGCGTGCCGGTGATGGTGATCATCCCGCTCACCGCGCCGGCCGCGCCCATCCCGGCGCCGAGCGTGCGCACCATGAGCGTGGGCAGCCAGTAGAAGATCCCGGTCATGCCGAGGGTGAGCGCGGACAGGCCCGCGCAGACGAAGACCAGCGTGGGGATGGCGAGCACCTGCCGGAGCTGCCGCCAGAACGGCGGCTTACCCGGGGGCGCGGCCGGGACGGAATCAGCCGACGCGAGGACGACCGAGTGCGCGGCCACCAGGCGGTCCAGTTCGCCGCGTTGTGGTTCGCGCAGCCGCCGGACGGCCAGTGCCGTGAGCGCGCCCGGCACCACCATGACGAGGAACGCCGTACGCCACGAGAACGCCTCCGCCAGCACCCCGCCCAGCAGCGTCCCGACACCTCCGAGGTGCATGGTGAGGCGCGTGAGCCCGTACGCCTTCGCCCGGCCGGCCGGCGGGTAGTAGTCGGCGAGCAGGCTCCCGGAGGCGGGGTTGTCGATGTTCTCGGCCGCGGCCAGCAGCACGCGCATCAGGAAGAACATCAGGAAGCCGGTGGCCAGGCCGGAGCCCAGCGTGGCGATCGCCCACACCAGGACGACGACGGAGATGATCCGGGTACGGCTGACCCGGTCCGCCAGGTAGCCGGCGGGCAGGGCCACGAGCGCCGCCGCCAGGGCGGAGGCCGTCGGGATCGAGCCGGCGGCGGTGTCGCTGAGGCCCCATTCGTCCTGGACGGCCGGAAGCACGCCGACGAGCAGGTTGTACTCGATGCGGTCCACGAATCCGACGAGGAACAGCACGACCAGCGGCGCCCAGCCGAACGGCGCCCGCGAACACGGGTCGATGGTGCCGGTGGGCGGCGAGCCCCACGTCCGGACCATGCCACCCTTTCGTAGGAAATTTCGGGACATCGGCCGGTCCGTCCGCGCCCGCCGTCCGGGGCCGCGTACGCGAGCCGGCATCGGGGACCCGCTCGTGCCGTCAGGGGTCCGGACCGACGCTACCGTCCGCGAGGCCGTCCGCCGGCATCGGGATCCGCCAGGTCACAACCTGCCGAGCGCCTTGGCCAGCGCGGTCGCCGTGGAGGCGATGACCTTGTCGTCGTTCGGGCGGTTGTCGGCGTTGCGGTTGGTGAACACCGACAGGATGATCGGCGCCTTCGAACCGGGCGTCCAGACGATCGCCACGTCGTTGGCGGTGCCGTGGTTGCTCGCGCCGCCCGTGCCGGTCTTGTCGCCGACCGTCCAGTCCTTGGGGAGCCCCGCCCGGATCCGGTCGGCGCCGGTGAGGCCGGCCTTCAGCCAGCCGACCAGCCGCGCTCTGTCGTCGGCGTGGAGGGTCTTGCCGGTGGTGAGCTCGGCGAAGGTGCGCGCGGCCGCCGCCGGGGTGGTGGTGTCGCGCTTCTCACCGGGCTGCCACTCGGTCAGCGTGGGCTCGGTGCGGTCCAGGCGGCTCGTACGGTCGCCGGTGGCGCGGAAGAACGCGGTGAGCCCGCCCGGCCCGCCGATCTGCTTCAGCAACGTGTTGCCCGCGAAGCCGTCGGACTTGGTGATCCCGGCGCGGCACAGCTGGGCGGGCGTCATGCCGGTGTCGGTGTACTCGGTGGTCTCCGGGGAGTTCGAGGTCAGCGCGGCCATGTCGGCGGGCTTCCAGCGGACCACCCGGTCCATCAGGCCGGGGTCGCTGGTGCGCGCCTTGTGCAGCACCGCCGCGCACGCGAACACCTTGAACATGGAGTTGAACGGGAAGCGCTCGTCCGCCCGGTAGCCGACCGTTCTCCCGGTCGCGAGGTCGATGCCCACCGCGCCGATGCGCCCCTGGTAGGACGTCTCGAGTTTCCGCAGCGTCGTGGTCAGGCCGGAGCCGGCGGCGCTCGCCGCGGGAACGGAGCCGCCCAGCAGCGCGGCGGCGGTCAACGTGACGACCGCCGTCCGCGGTCGGAGATGTGAGGTCATGCCGACGAGAAGATCAGAGGCTCGGCGACGATGTCCAATAGTGGTATGGGCACGTCATCGATATCCGGACGGATATCGACGCTGTTCAGGTCGCCACGGGGTTGTGGTCCGGCGGTGGGAGCGGGGTGCCGTCCCGGGGCGGGAACCACAGGACGAAGGTCGCGCCCTGACCGAGGCGGGAGTACACCGCCACGCGGCCCCCGTGCGACTCCACGATCTGGCGGACGATCGCCAGGCCGAGGCCGGTGTGGCGGTCCCGGCGGCTGGCCTCGCCGCGCCAGAAGCGGTCGAACACCCGTACCTGGTCGGCCTCCCGTATGCCCGGGCCGTCGTCGCGGACGGCCGCCCACAACCACCCGGAGTCGCGGCCGGCCGCCACCCGGATCGTGCCGCCGGGCGGCGAGAGGCGTACGGCGTTCGACAGCAGGTTGGACACGGCGCGGCGCAGGGCGTCGGAGTCACCGGTGGTGTCCAGCCCCGGGGACAGGTCGCGGCTGATCGTCAGGTCGCGGGCGGCGGCCGGGGCGGCGTACTCCTCGCACGCCTCCGCCACCACCCGGGCCAGGTCGACGTCGGCGTCGGCGAACGCGGTGCCCTGCCGCCGCGCGGTGGCCAGCAGGTCCTCCACCAGCCGGGTCATGCGGGTGGTGGCCCGGTCCACGATGGCCACGGCCCTGACCCGTTCCGCCTCGCTGGCGTCGGGGGCGGCCAGGACGGCGTCCACGTTCGCCCGGATGATCGTCAGCGGGCTGCGCAGCTCGTGGGAGGCGTCGTCGATGAGCTGGCGCTGCGCCCGGAACGCCTCCTCCAGCCGGTCCAGCATGGTGTCGATGGTGTCGGCCAGGTCCTTGAGCTCGTCGCGCGGGCCGTTCAGCTTGATGCGCCGTTTGAGGTCGGTGGCCTGGATCTCCTCGGCCGTCCGGGTGATCGACCGGACCGGGCGCAGCACCCGGCCGGAGAGCACCCAGCCGATGCCGAGGCTGGCGACGTAGAGGCCGGCGAGCGTGAGCAGCGAATAGTCGCGCAGCGTGGCCAGGGTCTGGACGTTGACCGCGTTCTCGACCTCCTCGACGAACACCACCTCCTGCTTGCCGACGTACCGGTCCCCCGCGTACGCCTTGGCGTACTGCGTCGTGTACGGCCGCTGGTCGGTGCTCTTGGACACCGCGAAGTAGATGCCGCCGAGCACGAGCGTCGCCAGCACGAACAGCAGGCCCGAGTAGAGCACCGTGAGCCGGAAGCGGATGGTGTGGATCATGAGGGCTCCTTCAGCCGGTAGCCGCGGCTGATCACGGTCTCGATGAGCCCGTCCTCCTGGAGCTTGCGTCGCAGGTTACCGACGGTCACGCGGACGGTGCTGGTGAACGGGTCGGTGTGCTCGTCCCACACGTGTTCGAGCAGTTCCTCGGTGGACACGACGTGCCCGGGGCGGGTCATCAGGTAGTGCAGGACGCCGTACTCCTTGGGGGTGAGGGCCAGCGCCCGGCCGTCGAGCGACACCTCCAGGCGGGCGGTGTCGATGCGCAGGCCGCCCACCTGCAGCACGGAGGTGCCGCCGCCGCTCTCCCGGCGCAGCAGGGCCCGCACCCTGGCCAGCAGCTCGGGGAAGG
Source organism: Nonomuraea aridisoli (assembly GCF_003236395.1). Taxonomy (GTDB): domain Bacteria; phylum Actinomycetota; class Actinomycetes; order Streptosporangiales; family Streptosporangiaceae; genus Nonomuraea; species Nonomuraea aridisoli. The sequence goes on from NZ_POUD01000402.1 coordinate 4,050, forward strand.
CGAACGGCTTGACCAGGTAGTCGTCCGCCCCCTCGTCGAGGCCGCGTACGCGGTCGTCGAGCCGGTCGCGGGCGGTCACCATGATGATCCGCACGCCCTTGCCCGTGCTCCTGACCGTCCGGCACAGCTGGAAGCCGTCGCCGCCGGGCAGGTTCAGGTCGAGCAGCACCAGGTCGTACGTGTTGACCTGCAGCTTCTCGTGGGCGGCCGGCGCGTCGTAGGCGATGTCCACCGCGTATCCCGCCCGGACCAGGCCGACCCGCATCGCGTCGACCAGGTCCTCCTCGTCCTCCACCACAAGCAGTCGCATGCCAAGGACCCTAGTTTCGGATGATTCGTTCTGCGATAGGGGCGGCCCGGTCGATCGGAATGGCGAAGCCGATGCCGATGTTGCCGCCGCCTCGGCCGGCCGCGATCGCGGTGTTCACCCCGACGACCTCGCCGCGGGCGTTCACCAGCGGGCCGCCCGAGTTGCCGGGGTTGATGGAGGCGTCCGTCTGCACGGCGGTCCGCTGGGAGCCGCCGAGGCGTACCTCCCGGTCCAGGGCGCTGACGATGCCCGCGGTGACCGTGCCGGACAGGCCCAGCGGCGAGCCGATGGCGAGCACCTGGTCGCCGACGGACAGCTCCGCGGACCTGCCGAGGGTGGCGGGCGTGAGGTTCATCAGATAGTCGACCTCCAGCACCGCCAGGTCCTCGCCGGTGTCCATGCCGACGACACGGGCGGTCAGCCGGCTGCCGTCGTTCAGCGTCACGCTCACCTGGCTGCTGCCCATGACGACGTGGGCGTTGGTGAGGACGTGCCCGCGGTCGTCCACCACGAACCCCGAGCCGCCCCCGCGGCGCGTCTCGATCGACACGACGCTCGGCAGCACGCGGGCCGCCGTCGCGCTCAGGCCGGTGAGACTCGCCGCCGAGGCGGGCGGCACCTGGGGAAGGGCCGCGACCGGGCTCGGCCCGTCGGAGAGCCGGGCCCCGGCCACGCCGGCCACCGTCCCGGTGACCGCCGCGACGAGCGCGGCGGCCACCAGGAGGCGGCCCCTGGGAGAGGTCTTCGGCGGTTTCGGCGGGTTCTCTCTTGGCGGCACGTACGCCCGATGCGCCCCCGCGGGCTCGGCCGTGACGCGCGCGCCCGGCGCGTGGAACGGCACGGTCTCCTGCCGGACCCCCAGCGGCGGGGTGCGGAACTCCGGTCCTCGCGGCCGACCCAGCCCTCTCACGGGAGCCTCGAGAACCAGAGCATCGACGTGACCGCCGCGATCATCGCCAGGATCAGTCCAGCGCCCACGAACCACTGCCATACCTCCTGACGTTCGGTGCGGTAGCCGACGGACGTGCCGATGTCGTCGTAGACCGCCTGCAGCTCGTCGCCGCTGGCCGCCTCGTAGAAGCCGCCGCCCGCCGTCTGGGCGAGATCGCGCAGGGCGGGGCCGTCCACGGGCACCGGGACCTCGCTGCCGGACAGGTTGATGACGCCTTCGGCGGTGCCGTACGCGATCGTGGTGACCGGGACGCCCCGGGAGACGGCCTCGGCCGCCGCTTCGCTCACCATGCGGCCGGTCGTGTTGGAGCCGTCCGACAGCAGCACGATGTGGGCGGGCGGGGCCTGCTCCTCGGTGTCGAGCGAGGCGATGGCCTCCAGGGAGGTGAAGACGGCCTCGCCGATGGCGGTGCCGGAGTCGGTGGTGAGCCGGCCGAGCGCGTCCAGCACCGCCTGCCGGTCCAGGGTCGGCGGCACGGCCACCGAGGCGCTCCCGGAGAAGGACACCAGCCCGAGGTTGAACCGCTCGGGCAGCCCCTGGACGAACTGCCTGGCCGCCTGCTTGGCCGCCTCGAACCGGTTCGGCGCGACGTCGGTGGCGTCCATGGACGCGGACACGTCGAACGCCACCATGATCGTGGCCCGCTCGCGCGGCACCTGCACCTCGGCCGTCGGCCGGGCGAAGCCCACCACGAGCAGCGCGAACATGAGCAGCAGCGCCGCCGCCGGCACGTGCCTGCGCCACCCGGGCTGCCGCGGCGCCACCTTGTCGAGCAGGTCGAGGTTGGTGAAGCGCACGGCGTAGGCGGTCCTGCTACGCAGGGCCATGAGGACGTACGCGACGGCCAGCAGCGCGACGGGGATGAGCAGCAGCAGCCAGAGGGGGGCCATGAGCGTCATGCCGCGTCACCTCCTCTGCCGGGCGGGGCGTGGGGCAGGGT
>NZ_POUD01000403.1 GCF_003236395.1 Nonomuraea aridisoli
AAGAGACAGGTTCGGGGCCGTGGAGGGCGATCTTCGGGTCGGTCATCGCCTGCGTGCGGCACGGCTGGGGCGGCGCCGCGTCGATGACCGGCTCCGGCTCCCCCGCCGCCCGATCCGCCGTGCCGGCCGTGCGCGCAGCTCCGCCGCGAGCTGCGCCTGCGACGGGTGTCGCACGCCGTACGGATGCCGCGCCCGCCTCCGGCCTGCCCGAAGATGCGAAGTCCGCCTCCATGGTGGTGAAATCCCAGTTCAGGAGCGGTACGGCGGCTTGCCGTCCTGAGGAACCCCCGATGACACGCCCGGGGTGCCGGTCCGCGGAGGGACGGCTCCTCGGCGTGTGATCCCAGGTCAGGATGGGCATCACCGCGTCTTGATAGCGATCTTGACAGTCTGATGAGAAATGATGCCGAGCGCACTGGAGATCTTACTCACGGTTGACTAACGTGTCTCAACCGCAATACTGGATCTTCCGTTAGGCCGTCGTCCCAGTGAGACCGAGGATGCCAATGTTGCTTGGCCCCGCCATGCCTCCGGCAGAGCCGCACCACGCACGCAGCCGTGCCGGCCACGCGGGAGAGCGCGCGCCACGCCGACGCGGTCCCGCCCTGCCGCCCAGCAAGAGCGACACTCGCCGCTAGCACAGGCCCTTCGGCGGTCGACATTTCCCCCCGCCGGCACACCGACCCCAGGACTGTCATGCCGCCCGACTCCTTCAGCGTTCCGACAGTGATCGCCTTCGCCGTACTCGTTCTCGCCCTCGCGGGCGTCGTGATCCTCCACATGCGCGTACGCCGACACCTCGCCCAGGTCAGTGGGCAACTCGTTCAGGCCCGTCAGGCGCAGGAGCACCTGACACACGAGACCAGCGCCAGGAACCAGCGGCTGGTGCAGGCCGAACGCCAGGCCCAGGACGGCGCGAAGGCGCTCCTCGAGGCGCGCGCCCAGCAGGACCTCGTGCGCGCCGAGACCGAGCACCTGATCGCGAAGCGGATTCCCGCCCTGCTGTCCCACCTGCGCACCCCGCACGTGATCGTGCCCGGCGTGCAGAACCAGGCGCTCGCCGGCACGGACGTCGACAAGCAGCACCGCGCCATCCTGGACGCGTTCGCCCGCGGCGTGCGTGACGAAGGCGAACGCATCGACGAAGCGGCCCAGGCGGTGGTCAGGGGCGCGATGTCCCGTGTCCAGACCCAGGCGTTGCGCGCCCAGGACCTGCTCGCCGACCTGCAACAGCGCTACAGCGGCGACGAGCACACGGCGCTGTTGCGCGAGGTGCTGGGGCTCGACATGTACAACGAGCTGATCATCCGCCGCGCGCAGGTCACCGGCATCGCCTGCGGCGCCACCCCCGGCCTGTCGCGTGACGACACCTATCTGGTGGACCTGGTGATGGGCGCCATCTCCCGGGTGGAGAACTTCGAGCTGCGCATCGAGGGCCCGGCCAACCACCTGCGCCGCCGGATCGGAGTCGCCGCCCGCGCCGCGGAGTCCACCCTGTTCGTCACCGCCGAGCTGCTGGCCAACGCGGTCCACCACTCCCACGGCACGCTCAAGGTGACCATCGCCGTGCACGAGACCAACAACGGCGCCGCCATCGTCATCGACGACGCCGGTGTGGGCCTCAACGAGGACCTGTACGCCCGGGCGACCCAGTTCCTGAGCGGCGTCCACCCGGTCCGCCTGGTCGACCTGGGCAACCCGCCCCGCACCGGGTGGGCCGCCATCGGCCGCCAGGTGGCGCACTACGGCATGCAGGTCACGGCCAAGAAGAGCGCCTTCGGCGGCGTCCAGGCCGTGCTGAGCATTCCCACCGCCCTGCTGGTGGAGATGCCGGAGGACAGCCGGCCGTCGGTACTGGCGCCCGAACCGGTCCGCGCCACGGTGCCGACCGCCGCCACGGCCATCCGACCGCAGCCCGTGGCGGCCTCGCGACCGGACCCTGTGGCCTCCTCCGTACGTCCCGAGCCCACCGCGGCGTTCCGTCAGGAATCTCCGGCCGCACCCGAACCACGGCGGGACTCGGCCGAGGACCTGGCGCCGTTGCCGCAGCGCCGCCGCCAGCCGCCGCGTGCCGCGTCCGGTTCCAGGCGCACCGGGAGCTCCGACAGCGCGGCCGGCGAGGTGCTCACCAGCCCCGAGGAGGCGCGGAAGCGGTGGGGAGACTTCCAGGTCGGAGCCGAAGCGGGCCGCCGCGAGGCGCTGCCGCCCCAGCAGCATGACTTCACCGAAGGGAACTGACCACTCCATGGACACCCACAGCGCTTCCGGCCGTGTTCAGACCAAGGGCCGCCCGTTGGCCCTCGACGTGTCCTGGGTCCTCTCGCCTCTGCTGGCCCTGCCCGGCGTCGCCCGTGGTGTGGTGCTGAGCCGTGACGGACTCATCCTCGGTGGCTCGGCCGACCTGACCGCCGAAAGCGGCGAGCGCGCCGCCGCCATGACGAGTTCCGTGCTGGGGGCCGCCCGCGCCCTGTGCGACGGCCTCAGCAACGGCGCCGACGGCGAGGTGGTGGACATCGTCATCTCCGCCGGCAGCGGCTATTACTACATCGCCCCGGCCGGCGACCGCGCCGCCCTCGTGGTCGCGGCGACCGGAGCGGTGAACATCGGCTCGCTGGCCTACGAGGTGCAGCTCCAGGTGCAGAAGCTGATCAAGGCTCTCGACGAGGCGAGCGCGGCCAGGGTTCCGGGCGCCCGGGCATGACCTCCGGACGGCAGCGGCGGCGGGTCGTCCCGGACTACATGGCCGCCGCGAGGTTGACCGTGCCCGAGCACATCAGCGTCGAGCGCACGACCCTGGTCTACATCGCGCCCGACGCCCCCATCAACGGGCTGGACCCTCCGGGGTCGCATCTGCTGGCCATGCTGCAGGACGGGCCGCTGTCGGTGTACGAGTGCGCCGCGCACCTGGGCCTGCCGTACTGCGTGGTGCGGTTGCTGGTCGCCGGGCTGGTCGGCGGCGGGACGCTGCTGACCCGCGATCCGCCGGCCGCCGACCTGCCCGACATCGAGATCTTGGAGTTGGTGCTCAGTGGCCTCCGGGCTCTCTGACAGCCGTATCAGTACCGAACACATCCCGGTCAAGTTGGTCATCGCGGGGCCGTTCGGTGTAGGCAAGACGACCATCGTGGGCGCGCTCTCGGAGATCAAGCCCCTCAACACCGAGGAAGTGCTCACCCAGGCGGGCACGATGGTCGACGACCTCACCGGCGTGAACGAGAAGACGACCACGACCACCGCCATCGACTTCGGCCGTCTCACCCTGCCCGGCGTGGTGCTCTACCTGTTCGGGGCGCCGGGACAGACCCGGTTCCAGGTGCTGTGGAACGAGCTGGTCCGCGGCGCGCTGGGGGTGCTGGTGCTGGCCGACACCCGCCGCATCGACGACAGCTTCGCCGTCCTGGATCTGGTGGAGAACGCCGGCATCCGCTACGCGGTGGCCGTCAACCACTTCCCCGACTCGCCGGACTACCCGCCGGACGCCCTGCGCAAGGCGCTCGACCTGGACCCCCGCACGCCGCTGGTGATGTGCGACGCCCGAGACCCCGCCTCCGCCCGCGCCTCGCTGATCGCGCTGGTGGAGCACATCAGAGAACTGGTGCTGTCATGACCCTGCGCTATCTGCCCGACGCCGGGCGCCTGTACGGAGCCGAGTACGCGAGAGACCCGCAGGCGATCTACGCGGAGCTGCGCCGGCGGCACGGCGCGGTAGCGCCCGTGGAGATCGCTCCGGGCATCGAGGCCCACCTGGTGATCGGGTACCGGGCCGCCGTGGACGTGCTCACCAACGTCGGCGGCGTCTGGAGCAAGAACCCCAGCGCCTGGCAGTCCCGGCTCCCCGACACACCGGAGGCCGCGGGAGTGATCGCCATGCTCGGCCACCGCCCGAACGCGCTGTTCTCCGACGGGGCCGAGCACGCCCGCTACCGGAAGGCGATCTCCGACTGCTTCCAGCAGGTCCAGCCGCACAAGCTGCGCCAGATGGTGATCGAGGTGTCGGACTCGCTCATCAGCCGGTTCGCCGCGAAGGGCGAGGCCGACCTGGTCTCCGACTTCGCCCGGCTCATCCCGGCCCGCATCTTCAACCTGCTCTTCGGGCGGCCCGACTCCGACAGCGCCGGCCTGACCCAGGCCCTGTCGGACATGATGGAGGCCGACGGCGAGACGGGCGCGCGGGGCAGCGACGCGTTCAGCCGCTACATCGGCGAGCTGATCCAGGCGAAGTACGCCGAGCGCGGGGACGATCTGACCTCCTGGTTCATCGATCATCCTGCCGCGCTGCAGCCCGACGAGCTGGCGCAGACCATCGTGCTCGTGGTGGCCGCCAGTTACGAGCCCACGGCCAACCTGATCGCCAACACCGTCTCCCGGATGGTCAGCGACGACCGCTACTACAGCTCGCTCACCAACGGCGCGCTCAGCACGTACGACGCGCTGATGGAAGCGCTGCGTGCCGAGCCCGCCATGTCCAACTACGGCCCGTACTTCGTGCGTCAGCCCGTGCACTTCCACGGCACCTGGATCCAGCCGGCCGAGCTGGTCCTCGTCTCCTACTCCGCGGCCAACACCGAGCCCGCCATGGTGCCCGACGAGCTGCGCTCCGACGGCGGCGCGTACCTGGGCTTCGGCGCGGGGCCGCACCGCTGCCCGGCCAGCGATCCGGCGGTGCTCATCGCCATGACCGCGATCGAACGCCTGACCTCTCACCTGTGTGACCTCGAACTGACCGTGCCGCGCGAGGAGCTGCTGTGGCGGCCCGGTCCGTTCCATCGTGCGCTGGCTCACCTGCCGGTGCGATTCACCCCCATCCGTCCCGATCAGCCAGGAGATACCCCTTGGGCAGTACAGCCCCAGTCGTCCTTGACCCCTTCGGAGCCGATCTCACCGGCGAGGTCCGCCGGTTACGTGACCTCGGCCCCCTGGTCCTCGTAGAGCTCCCCGGCGGCATCCCGGCCTGGGCGGTCACCCGGCACGACCTGCTCAAGCAGCTCATCCTCGATCCGCTGGTGAGCAAGGACAAGCGCCACTGGCGGCTGCTGCCCCAGGTGGCCACCGAACCCGGCTGGGCCTGGATCATGACCTGGATCGGCGTGTCCAACATGCTCAGCGCCTATGGCGAGGAACACCGGCGGCTACGCAAGCTGATCTCCCCCAGCTTCACCGCGCGCCGTACGAAGGCGATGCAGCCCGTCGTGGACGGGCTCGTCTCCGAGCTGCTGGACGCCATGGCCGCGCTGCCGCCGGGCCAGGTCGTCGACCTGCGCAGCGCCTACGCCCATCCGCTGCCGATGCGGGTGATCTGTGAGCTGTTCGGTGTCCCCGCGCACATGCAGGCGGAGATGGCCCAACTGATGGAGGCCATCATGGACACGACCGCCACCCCCGAGCAGACGGCGGCCACGGCGGCCCAGATCGGCACCGTGCTGCCGGCACTGGTGGCCTACAAGCGCGAGCACCCGGGCGACGACCTGACCACGGAGCTGATCAACGTCCGTGACAGCGGCGACTCCCTCAGCGACGACGAGCTGCGCGACACCCTGCTGCTCCTCATCGCGGCCGGGCACGAGACCACCGTCAACCTGATCGGCAACGCCGTGCACGCCCTGCTCACCCATCCGGACCACCTCCGGCGCGTCCTGGCGGGCGAGATCTCCTGGGAAGCGCTGATCGAAGAGACGCTGCGCTGGGCACCGTCGATCGCCCACCTGCCGCTGCGGTTCGCCATCGAGCCGATCGAGATCGGCGGTGTACGGATCGAGGCGGGCGACGCGATCGTCGCCGGCTACCTCGCCGCCGGTCACGATCCCGACCAGCACGGCCCGGACGCCGACCGGTTCGACCCGACGAAGGAACGCGGGGAGCATCTGGCCTTCGGCATCGGCGTGCACCGCTGCATCGGGGCTCCGCTCGCCCGTCAGGAGGCGCTCACCGCCCTGCCCGCGCTGTTCGCCCGGTTCCCGGACCTCCGGCTGGCCGTCGAGGACACGGAGCCGGCGCACGTCCCGTCCTTCATCGCGCACGGCTGGAGCCCACTGCCGGTCGTCCTGCACCGCTGACGCACGGCTCCCTCCGTGGGAGCCGTGCTCGAAGGGGCGACCGGGGCGCCGGAACCACACCTGCCCTGCCCCTGGGCCAGCCGGCCCGCGAGGTGAGTGTGCCTGGTCAGGGGCGGGGTTGGTGGCCGTAGCGGAGG
>NZ_POUD01000404.1 GCF_003236395.1 Nonomuraea aridisoli
GGGGCGAGGTGATCGGTCAGCCGCCGCCGTGGTGGGGGCGCGTCCCGCCCGGTGAGGTGCTGGCCGAGGTGCGGTTCCCGCCGGCCGCCGCGGGCGCCGTGCTGGACGCGGCGGCCGGCGCAGGTATGGCGCTGCGCGGCTCCGCCGTCGCGGGGCGGCTGCTGCTGGCGACGGACGGGCAGCTGCCTGTGTCCGCGCTGCGCAAGACGGTGGAGGACGCCGGAGGGCGGGTCGTCGTGCTCGCCACGCCGGACGACGGCCCGGACGGTGGGGTCGACAGGTGGGGGCAGATCAGCGGGCTCGCGCTGATGCGGCGGGTCAAGGAACGGTTCGATCCCGGGCGCAGGATGTCCCCCGGACGGTTCGTGGGAGGCATCTGATGGATCCGAAGCTCATCAACGACTGCGTGCACTGCGGTTTCTGCCTGCCGACCTGCCCGACGTACGTGTTGTGGGGCGAGGAGATGGACTCGCCGCGCGGGCGCATCCACCTGATGAGCCAGCACGTCGAGGGCACTCCCATGACGCCCGAGATGGCCGGCCACTTCGACGCCTGCCTGGGCTGCATGGCGTGCGTCACCGCGTGCCCGTCCGGGGTGCAGTACGACCGGCTGATCGAGCAGACGCGCGTCGTGGTCGAGCGTGAGCACGAGCGGCCGCCGCAGGAGCGGGCCGTGCGCGGGATCGTCTTCAGCCTGTTCCCCTACCCGCGGCGGCTGCGCCTGCTGCGGCCGACGCTGGGGCCGGCCCGCCGGATGGCGCCGTTCCTGTCCAGGGTGAACCCGAGTCTCGGCGCGATGGCCGGGCTCGCGCCGCGCGTGGCGCGGCGGCAGCGGCTGCCGCGCGTGGTGCGGGCCAGGGGCGAGCGGCGGGCCGTGGTCGGGATGCTGCTGGGCTGCGTGCAGCGGGAGTTCTTCCCGCAGGTGAACGCCGCCACCGCGCGGGTGTTGTCGATGGAGGGCTGCGACGTCGTCATCCCGCCGGGGCAGGGCTGCTGCGGCGCGCTCAGCGTGCACTCCGGTCAGGAGGCGCAGGCCAAGCGGCTGGCGCGCAGGACGGTCAGGACGTTCGAGAAGGCCGGGGTGGACACCGTGGTGGTCAACGCGGCCGGCTGCGGCTCGTCGATGAAGGAGTACGCGACGCTGCTCGGGTACGACCCCGGGTTCCGGGTCATGGACCTGTCGGAGTTCCTGGCCGAGCTGGGGCCGGTGGCCCCGCGGCACCCGCTGCCGCGCACGGTCGCCTACCACGACGCCTGCCACCTCGCCCACGCCCAGGGCGTGCGCTCGCAGCCGCGGCAGCTGCTGAGTGACATCCCGGAGCTGGAGCTGCGCGAGATCCCCGAGTCGGCCATCTGCTGCGGCTCGGCGGGCACGTACAACCTGCTGCAGCCGGAGGCCGCGCGCGATCTCGGCGACCGCAAGGCCAAGGCGGTCGAGTCGACGGGCGCGCAGTTGCTCGTCTCCGCCAACCCCGGGTGCACCATGCAGATCGCGGCGGCCATGCGCCGGGCCGGCGCGGACATCAGGGTGGCCCACACGGCGGAGGTGCTGGACGCCTCGCTGCGCGGGGCCGCCCTGTGAGCGTCCAGTCGGTCGAGCGGGCGCTCGACGTGCTGGAGGCGCTGGCCGAGCACGGCGGCGAGGCGGGGCTGTCGGAGATCGCCGCCAGGACCGGCCTGCCGTACGGCACCATCCACCGGCTGCTGCGGACGCTGCTCGCGCGGGGTTACGTGCGCCAGGAGTCCGACCGGCGGTACGCGCTGGGCGGCGGGCTCGTCCGGCTGGGCGGGATCGCCGGGGGCATGGTCGGGGTGTGGGCGCGGCCGTACCTGAGCAAGCTGGTCGAGCTGTCCGGCGAGACGGCGAACCTGGCGGTGCTCGAAGGCGACTTCGTCGTGTACGTGGCGCAGGTGCCCTCGCCGCGCCGGCTGCGGATGTTCGCCGAGGTGGGCAGGCGGGTGCTGCCGCACAGCACGGCCGTGGGCAAGGCGCTGCTGGCCGGGCGGCCCCCGGCGGAGGCGGTCGCGGTGTTCGAGCGCACCGGCATGCCGCGCCGCACGCCCAAAACGATCGTCGACCGGTCCGCCATGCTGGCCGAGCTGGAGGCCGTCAGGAGCCGCGGCTACGCCCTGGACCTGGGCGAGGAGGAGCTCGGCGTGCACTGCCTGGCCGTGCCGGTGTGGGACGGCGAGCGGGTGGTGGCGGCGCTGTCGGTCTCGGGGCCGGCCGAGCGGATCGACGCGATCGACCGCGACGACCTGGCCGAGAGCATGCGTGAGATCGCCGCTGACTTCGGCAACGAGCTCGGGCCGGTGGCCGTCGGGGGCTGACCTCGGCCCGAGGTTGGAGCGCCCGGTAGTGTTGCGCCATGGGCAACAGCACGACGGTTCAATCGGTCGATCGTGCCATCGCGATCCTGGAGCTCCTGGCTCGCGACGGGGCCACCCGGGTGACGGACCTCGCGGCGGAGCTCGACGTGCACAAGTCCACCGCGTTCCGGCTGCTGGCCTCGCTGGAGCAGGGCGGCCTGGTCGAGCAGACCGCCGACCGGGGGCGCTACCGGCTCGGGTTCGGCCTCGTCCGCCTGGCCGGGGCCGTCACGGCGCAGCTCGACCTGTCGCGCGAGAGCCGGCCGGTGTGCCTGCGCCTGGCCGAGGGGATCGGCGAGACGGTCAACATCGCGGTGCCGCGCAACGGCGACCCGGTCAACATCAGCCAGGTGCGCGGCCCCGCCGCGATCAGCGGCCACAACTGGGTCGGCCAGCGCACCCCCTCCCACGCCACCTCCAGCGGCAAGGTGCTGCTCGCCTTCGGCGCGCTGCGGCCGCCCGCGGAGCTGGAACGCTACACGCCGCACACCATCACCTCGGCCGAGCAGCTGGGGCTGGAGGAGATCAGGGAGCGCGGCTGGGCCTGCGCCGTGGAGGAGCTGGAGGTGGGCCTGAACGCGGTGGCCGCGCCGATCCGCGGGGCGGACGGCTCGGTGGTGGCCGCGGTCAGCGCCTCGGGGCCCTCCTACCGGCTGACGCCCCAGCGGCTGCCCGAGGTGGCCGAGCTGCTCGTCAAGGGCGCGAGGGAGATCAGTCAGCGCATCGGCTATTACGGTTGAGGCATGTGTAGAAGCATCAAGACCCTCCGGCCGCCGTACACGGAGAGCGTGACCGAGGACGACGTGCGCGCGGCGGCCCTGCAGTACGTACGGAAGATCTCCGGGTTCCGCGCGCCGGCGGCGCACAACGCCGAGGCGTTCGACCGGGCGGTGGAGGCGATCACCCGGGCGTCGGAGGAGCTGCTCGGGGCGCTGGAAGTCCGCGGGAGTCGTTGACAGCTCCCCCGCGCGGGGGAAGCCTACCGGGATGTAACCCTCACCCGATCTTCCAGGGGGCTCCCATGATCAGCGGGTTGTACCAGGGTCAGGACGGCGACTCGCGGCTGGAGCTCCGTGTCGACGTCGACGGCGCCAGGCCCACCGGGCGGGTGAGCGGCGACGTGTTCACGGTGTCGGGGGCGACCACGTCCTACACCGGTTCGTTCGTGGTGGACGCGCCCGCTGTGCGGTCCGAGGGCGGCCGGACGCGGATCGAGGGGGCCGGGCGGTTCACGTTCGGCGCCGAGGCGCGTGACGTGGGCGTCGTCGTCGCCGGCGGGAGCGGGACCGCCACGGTGGGCGGCCGCGTGTACGAGGTGGCCTTCGCCTCCCCGTACTTCCGCAGCGTGCTGCTGGAGCAGGACTCCGTGGTGGGGGCGGCGCCGTTCGTGTCGTACCACACCGGCTCGCTGCCGGGGCCCGCCGGCTCGCCGCCGAGGGAGCTGACGGTGGCCGCGGCGTACGCGGAGGCGGGCGTCGAGCTGCGCCTGGCCGAGCCCGGCGTGGTCCCGGTGGAGGGGTCGGGCGCCGATCTGGTGTGGGATGACGCCGAGCTGCACCACGCGATGACCCGCCACTTCAGCGCGTACGGCGACGCGCCGGACTGGCGGGTGTGGCTGCTGGTGGCGAGCAAGCACGCGCGCGGCCTGCGCGGCATCATGTTCGACTACCAGGACGCCCACCAGCGGCAGGGCGCCGCCGTCTTCCACGACGCCGTCCAGGGCACGACGCCGGAGGCGCGCCGGGCGCAGTTACGCACGTACGTGCACGAGGTCGGCCACGCGTTCAACCTGCTGCACTCCTGGGAGAAGCACCTGGCGACCCCGCCCGGGCCGCTCGGCCCCGAGAGCGGCTTCGGCGACCTGTCGTGGATGAACTACACCTACACCTACCGGCCGGGCGGCGAGCCGGCCTACTGGGCGGCCTTCCCCTTCCAGTTCACCGACTCCGAGCTGGTGCACCTGCGGCACGGCTTCTACCGCGACGTGGTCATGGGCGCGCACGGGTTCGGCGTCGGGGCGGCCGAGGGGGAGCCGTTCGAGCCGCCGGTCGAGGACCGCTCGGGGCTGCGGCTGGAGCTGCGCGCCAAGGAGTCGTACGCGCTGGGCGAGCCGGTGGTGGTCGAGCTCAAGCTGTCGCACGCCGGCGAGCCGCGCACCACGCACGGGCATCTGCATCCCGACAGCGGCTTCACGCAGGTGTCGATCATCCGTCCCGACGGCGGGACGGTGCTCTACCGGCCGATGCTGCGCCAGTGCGTGGACGCCACCCCGCAGGTCAGGCTGGACGACGGCCATCCGGCGATGTACCGCAGCGCGTACATCGGGCACGGGCGCGACGGTCACTACTTCCAGCAGCCCGGCGAGTACCACGTGCGCGCCCGGTACGTCGCCGCCGACGGCTCCCACGTCGTCTCCCCCGCGCTGCTGGTGAGGGTGCGCCGGCCGGCCGAGCCCGACGACCACCGCGTGGCCGAGCTGATGCTGGGCGAGGAGCAGGGCCAGCTGTTCTCGTTGCTCGGCTCCGACTCGCCCGCCCTCGGCTCGGGGAACCGGGCCCTGGACGAGGTGATCGGCCGCCACGGCGGGCACCCGCTGGCCGTCTACGCCCGCCTGGTCAAGGGGCTCAACGCCGAGCGGGAGTTCAAGGAGCTGGTGCCGGGCGAGGGGCTGCGCGTACGGCCGCCCGACCCGAAACAGGGCATCGAGCACCTGACCCACGTCGTGCGCGGTGAGGGCGTGGACAACATCACCCTCAACCTGGTGATGCGCCGGCTGGCCAGGGCCGAGGCGCGGCAGGGCGACCTCGGCCGGGCGAACGCCGTGCTGGACCGGATGGTGGCCACGTTCGCGGCCAAGGGGGTCAACCCCATCGTCATGGGGGAGATCCGCCGCCAGGCCGAGCTGACGAAGGCGGCGCTGGGCGCGGAGGCGTCGTGAGCGTCAGTGGACGCGGGCGACGGGCTGCCCCGCCACGCAGGTGATCGTCAGCTCGACGTCGTCGCCGTCGTCGGGCTCGAACTCGACCTGCGCCTCGGTGGCGGGCCCCGGCTCGACGCCGTCGACCGAGTGGTCCTGGGCCGGGCTCCACGACCGCAGCGTGACGAGGTCGCCGTCGCACGAGGCGATCACCGTGCCGCCGGGGCTGCGGATCAGCTTGCCCGGCGACGTCGAGGACGGCTCGCCGCCCGGGGCGGCGACGGCCCGCGCGGTGGCCGTGGACAGCGCGGCCCTGACCTCGTCACGGCTCAGCACGTGGCTGGAGCTGCCGGTCAGGCCGGTGCCGAGCAGGCCGAGCACCGCCAGCGCGGCGCCGGTCGCGGCGACGGCGGTGACGGCCCAGGCCAGCACGAGTCGTTTCATCGCGGTCCAGCTTCCCCCATCGACGGCTAAGGACAGGTTAAGGCGACGCTAAGACAGACCTGGTCACCGTCAGCGAACGTCTAGTTTCTGTATATGGCTGACATCCTGCTCATCGAGGACGACGTGGCGATCCGTACGGCGCTCAGCCGCGGGCTGCGGGAGCTCGGCCATGCCGTCTCCTCGTCCCCGACGGCGATGGACGGGCTGCGCCTGGCCGTGCGCGACCGTCCCGACCTGGTGGTGCTCGACCTCGGGCTGCCGGACCTGGACGGGGCCGAGCTGCTGCGGATGTTGCGGGCGGTGAGCCGGGTGCCGGTCATCGTGGCGACCGCCCGCGACGGGGACGCCGAGATGGTGCCGGTGCTGGACGCGGGGGCCGACGACTACGTGGTCAAGCCGTTCAGCGCGACGCAGCTCGACGCGCGCGTGCGGGCCGTGTTGCGG
>NZ_POUD01000405.1 GCF_003236395.1 Nonomuraea aridisoli
GGGTCGGGCTCGGGGGCGGCGGCGGGTAGTCCTCGGGACGCCGCTCGTGCTTCGGCGCGAACCAGTCACGCTCCTCGTTCGGGCTCATTGTGCGCTCACTTCTTCACCGAGTAGACGTCCTGCGCGGAGGCGGCCAGCTTGCGCGCGCCCTCCTCGTCGAGTCCGAGGTCGACCTCCACCTCGGGCTGGTTCGGCTCCACGACGAGCGACGGCGGCAGCCCGACCACCACGCTCGCGCCCGGCAGCGCGGACGCCGGCACCTCGAACACGAACCGCCCGCTGACCCAGATGTCCGGCTGCACCCAGGTGTTGGTGAGCGTGACCGCGTTGTCCACCCGGTCGGTGGCGGCGAACTTCTTGCCGTCGGCCGTCAGCAACACCGGCTGCGCCAGCTTGTACGGCTTGCGGCTCGACTTGGCCGAGGCGTTGACGACGAGGAAGAGCTGGTCCGTCCCGATGGTCGTGGAGTAGTTCTCGATCGACTTGGCGGCCAGGACCGAGTCCACCCGCACGGTGAAGCGCCGGGCGTCCACGTCCTCGCCCTTGTCGCCGGCGTAGGTGAGCGGCAGGCTCAGCTCGCTCGGGTTCAGATGCATGGTCTGCAGCCCCATCGCCCCTCCGACGAGCAGCAGCCCGGCGGCGAGGCCGAGCAGCCGCGACTCGCCGGCGCGGCGACGTCCCGGCCGCCGGCCGCGCCCGTCGGGGACGGCCGCGGGGCGCTGCTCGGTGGTGGTCACGCGGCACCGCCCTTCTTCACCGGCAGCGTCACGCGCGCCTTGACCTCGGGCAGATAGGAGTCGCCCGCCTCGGTGGCGACCATCTGCCAGCGCGGCAGCTCGTTGTTGAAGCCCGTGGTGAGCTCGAAGGAGGCCATCTCGAACGAGATCTTCTCCGGCGGCCGCCGGTCACCCTCCAGCCGGTACCGCACGATCACCTGGCTGGTCACCCCCGGGTGGAGCTGCTGGGAGTCGCCGCCCTTGGTGCGTACGAACGTGAAGGGGACCGCCTTCTCGCCGAAGGACGGGTTGATCTTGAGCAGGGAGCCGGCGAAACTGTCCGAAAGGTACGCCTGCTCCAGTTTCTGCGCGGGGATGCCGACCGAGCGCGTCTCGTCGCCCTTGTTGGTGACGTCGAAGACCAGCTCCACGAAGTGCTTGTCCTCGTCGAACCGGGTCGCCGCCCGTTCGACCGTCACCCGCGACTCGACGAGCCTGGTGGAGTACAGCCCCTGGTCGAGCACCGCGCCCTGGCCCAGCGGCTCCGGCTCCTCGGGGGCCTCGTTCAGACCGCCGAGGAGGGCGGTGACGCCGAAGGCCGTGAACGCCACGAGGGCGGCTGCGGGCACCGCTACCGGGCGTCTGCGCTTTTCAGGGCTCTCGCCGGACGGTTCCGTCATGGGTAAGGATGGTAATAGGTAACGCTTATCCCATCTGCCGCATTGCTCCCATCGGAATGGTCGAATTGCCGAGAACCCTGCCGCTACCGGGGTAGTAACTCATACGCTGTCACGGAGCGGAAAGGGTCTGACCCCTACCACTAATGACATATCGGCAGCCGGAGGGTCACGTGACGGACGTGCATCCCGAGCATGCCCAGCTCCAGGCGGACCGGATCTACCTGGGCTGGCAGTACATCCTGCTGCATCCCGACCCGGGCCCGCCACCCAGACGCCCCTCGCCCGCCGAGGAGCCGCCGCCGGAGCCCGACGCCGCCGAGCTGGAGCTGCTGCGCCGCGAACGCCTCCAGGAGGACATGCTCAACCGGCCCGTCCGTCTCGTCCGCCTGGCCATGCTCGTCCTGGCCGTGCTGATCCTGGCGGTGGCGCTGGCGGGCTACCTCGCCTGGCCGTTCGCCGCGGTCGCGCTGGTCGCCGCCGGCGGCGTCGCGGGGATCTGCAGCTACGCGCTGCTGCAGGGCGACCGGGCCGTCCGCTACAGAGTCCAGGAGCAGCAGGCCAGGGACGAGCGCCAGCGCCGGGAACGTGACAAGGAGCTGTTCCGCGCCCAGGAGGAGCACGCCCGGCGCTACCGCGAGTGGCAGGAGGCCAAGGAGCGCCACGACAAGCAGCTCACCTGGTACGCCGTGGCGGTCCCCGACGAGATCGACCGCGTCGACGTCGCGGGCGGCACGCTGCCCGGCTGGTCGGCGCTCGTCACGCTGATCGGCGCGACCCGCCTCTACAGCGGCGGCCACCTGACCGTGCTCGACCTGTCGGAGGGCGCGATCGCCAAGGACCTGATCGAGCTGGCCCGCAAGGGCGGCGACGACCCGCTGGTCTGGGTGTTACCCGTCGACCTGCCCAAGCTCGACCTCGGCGCCACCCTGAAGCCCGAGGCGTTCGCGGACGTGCTGGCCCACGTGGTCAGCGTCAGCGAGGAGCACCGCACCACCCGCGACCTCAGCTTCGACAACGCCATCCTGGAACGGGTGCTGGAGGTGCTCGGCGAGAACGCCACGATCAGGCAGGTCACCGCCGCCCTGCGGGCCCTGGCCCAGGTCGGCGACCCCCGCGACGACCTGCGGTACGGCCTGATCACGGCCACCCAGCTGGAACGCATCGGCACGCTGTTCGGCCGCGGCGTGAGCGACCGGGTGGTGATCGAGCGCGCCTGGGCGCTGGAGTCGCAGCTGCGCAAGCTGGAGACCCTGGGCACCCAGGCCGTGCGCCTGCCGCCCGCCCGGCTGCGCGTGGTGAGCATGGACCGCCAGGCCGGCGTGTTCGGCAACCGCGTGCTCGGCACGTACGTCGCCACCGCCCTGACCCACATCCTGCGCCAGTCGCCCGCCTCCGACCGGCCCTGGTACCACACGATCATCGTGGCGGGCGCCGACAAGCTCAGGGGCGACGTGCTCGACCGGCTGATGGACGCCTGCGAGACCTCGCGCACCGGGCTCGTGCTGACGTACCGGTCGCTGACCCCGACCGTGCGCGAGCGGCTCGGCAGGGGGCACGCGGCGGTGGCGTTCATGCGGCTCGGCAACGCCGAGGACGCCCGGGTCGCCAGCGAGCACGTCGGCACCGAGCACCGCCTGGAGCTCGCCCAGCTCACCGAGACGATCAGCGAGTCGCTGCCCGGCCTGGACGGCGGCTACACCTCCACGATCGCCCAGGTCGAGGACGGCACGGAAGACCGCGACGGCGGTCACGCCGACCTGGCCGGCGACATCACCGAGTCCACCGAGTGGGGCAGGACGGCCGACAAGATCTCGGAGAAGGAGCGGGTGCTGCAGCGCTCGCGCGAGTTCCTCGTCGAGCCGCACCGGCTCCAGCAACTGCCCACGACGTCGGTGATCGTCACCGACGCCACCGCCCAGGGCCGGCGCGTCCGCCTCGCGGACGCGAACCCGGCCATCCTGACCTTCCCCAAGACCACGCTCGGCGAGCTGGAGGACGTCCGCGAGGCCGTGCTGGCGCTCGACCCCAGGGACGGCGACGGCGACGCCGACCCGCCGGCGAACCTCGGACCACCGCCGCCACGCCTGGACTGGCGCAAGGGCAGGCAATGACATGGTCAATGTCAAGGTGACGAGCTGACGGTTGGCGGAATTTACTAAAGAACCGTCTGTGGGGGATAGAAATGCAGCTGAGCGGGCCCTGGTATCGGATCCAGTCGATCGCAGCACCCTCGCGAAGCTCGTCGGCGGAGTGGGATTTCGTCACCGTGCTTCCCGCAGTGCTGTCGGCGGCGCAGCGCGACCGGCCCTTCGTGATCGGGTGGCTGTCGCGCGGGTCCGGCGCGCCGCTCGAACTCATCACCAACGCGGGGCCGCTGTCGCCGCCCCGCCAGCCGCGCCGGGCGACCGACCCGCCCGGCCTGCCGAGCGGGCCGCAGCCGCTGCTGTTCCCCGGCGGGGCGCGCGGCGTGCAGCTGAGCGAGGAGTACCTCGCCGACCTGGCCGACCTGGTGTGGACGCCGTGCCCAGGCCGGCAGGCGCCGCCGCTCGGCGGACGGGGCCGCGAGTACTCCGAGCTCGACCCGGACGAGCTGAAGCGGCCGACGCTCTTCGAGTCGACGCTGGTGACGCTGATGTCGCGGCCGTTCGGCTGGCTCGTCGTCGCCGAGCCGACCGACCTGCTGGACGCCGAGGTCGCCCACCTGCGCACCCAGCTCAACGTGCTGCGCCAGTACGGCGACGCCTCCGAGCGCTCCCGCTTCGACGCCGAGCGGGCCGAGCGCCGCATGCAGGAGCTGGACTCCTTCCGCGAGGCCGGCCTGTGGAACGTGCGCGTGCTGGCCGGCGGCGCCACCGCCGACGAGCTGCGGCAGATCGCGCCCGTGCTGGTCGGGTCCGTCGAGATGAGCCATCACCCGTACCGGCTGCGCAGCTCGCACGGCGCCGTCTACGCGCTGTCGGAGGCCCTGGCCATCACCATGCAGGACCCGGCCGACGGCGCCGCGGCCCCGTTCGCCGCCACCGCGGGCGCGCTGGCCGCGCTGGCCGGGCTGCCCCGGCGGGAGGTGCCGGGCGTGCGCGTGCTGGAGTCGGGCTTCTTCGACGTGACGTCCGAGGCCGACGGGGGCGAGCTGGAGCTCGGTGAGATCCTCGACGGCCAGGACCGCGGCGTCGGCTCGTTCCGGGTGCCGCTGGCCACGCTCAACCGGCACGCCTTCATCACCGGCGCGACCGGCTCCGGCAAGTCGCAGACCGTCCGCCACCTGCTGGAGCAGCTCAGCAGGGCCCGCATCCCGTGGCTCGCCATCGAGCCGGCCAAGTCGGAGTACGCCGCCATGGCCGGCCGCATCGACGGCCCCGTCACCGTGATCAACCCGTCGGCGCCCGACGGCGTGCCGTTCAGCGTCAACCCGCTCGAACCCGAGCCCGGCTACCCCGTCCAGGCCCACATCGACATGGTCAGGGCGCTGTTCATGGCGGCGTTCGACGCCGAGGAGCCGTTCCCGCAGATCATGTCGCTGGCGCTGCAGCGCGTCTACGAGGCCACCGGCTGGGACGTCGTCACCGGCGGCGCCGTGCCCGGCTCGAACGTCCCGCCCACCGTGCCCACCCTGGAACAACTCCAGCAGCACGCCATGGACGTCATCAAGGAGATCGGCTACGGCCGCGAGGTCCAGGCCGACGTCGAGGGCTTCATCTCGCTGCGGCTGCGCTCGCTGCGCGTCGGCTCGGCCGGGCGCTTCTTCGAGGGCGGCCACCCCGCCGACATCGGCGGCCTGCTCGAACGCGACGTCGTGCTCGCCATCGAGGACGTCGCCAACGACGAGGACAAGGCGTTCCTCATGGGCACGCTGATCATCCGGATCGTCGAGCACCTGCGCATGCGGGCCAGGAAGGAGAAGTCCCCCGGCCTGCGCCACGTCATCGTGATCGAGGAGGCCCACCGGCTGCTGCGCGACCGCGGCCACGGGCGGGCCTCCACGCACGCCGTCGAGCTCCTCGCCGGGCTGCTCGCCGAGATCAGGGCGTACGGCGAGGGCATCGTCGTGGCCGAGCAGATCCCCACGAAGCTGGTCTCCGACGTGGTGAAGAACACCGCGCTGAAGGTCGTGCACCGGCTGCCCGCCGAGGACGACAGGAAGCTCGTCGGCGCCGCCATGAACCTCAGCGACGAGCAGTCCCGCCACGTCGTGTCGCTGCAGCCGGGTTCGGCCGCCGTGTTCGCCGACGGCATGGACCGGCCGCTGCGGGTCCGCGTGCCGCTGGGGGAGTCGCGCGAGAAGGCGGTGCCGGGCCCGCCGCCGCCCATCAGGGGCCGCCGCTCGGCCGCCTGCGGCACCCAGTGCCGCAACGGCCTGGCCTGCACGCTGATGGAGCTGCGCGAGGCCGACGTGCTCGCCGACGCGCCCGACTGGGCATGGCTGCGCATCTGGTGCGACACGGTCGTGCTCGCCTTCGCCACCAACCGGCCGCTGCCGGGCGTTCCACGCGCCCTGTCGGCCGCCTGGGGCGACCTTCCGGTACGCCGCCGCGAATGCCTGCTCGCCACCCTGATCGAACGTTCGGTGCAGCGGCGCGCCTGGGCGCTGCGCAGCTGGTTCGACCCGGCGCTGCTGACGGAGAAGGCCGCCGAGACCGCGGCCCGCCTGCTCGGCGGCCTCGACAACGGCGGCGAACGGGCGGGCGCGTCGTGGGTCATCCCGCAGGTCCGCTGGCTGCACGAGGTCGACCGCCTCTTCCCGTACGGTCACCCCGCCCCGAACCTGCGCAGCCC
>NZ_POUD01000406.1 GCF_003236395.1 Nonomuraea aridisoli
GCCCTGGGGCGGCGGCCACCGCGGCTGGGGCGGCCGGGGCCGCAAGGCCAAGCGGGGCGACGTGCGCGCCGCCATCCTGGCGCTGCTCGCCGAGGAGCCGCGCAACGGCTACCAGATCATCCAGGAGATCGCCCAGCGCAGCGAAGGCGGCTGGAAGCCCAGCCCGGGCGCCGTCTACCCGGCGCTGCAGCAGCTCACCGACGAGGGCCTGGTGATCCCCGCGGAGAGCGAGGGCCGCAAGACCTTCCGCCTCACCGACGAGGGCCGCGCCTACATCGGGGCGCACCCCGACGAGGTGCGCGCCCCGTGGGACGAGATGCGCCCCGACATCGACGACAACACCGCCGATCTGTGGCACATCGCCCGCCAGTCGGCGTTCGCCATGATGCAGATTCTCCACACCGGGAACGACGCGCAGATCCGCGAGGCGCGTAAGACTCTGGTTGAGGCCCGGCGCAGGCTCTACCAGATCCTGGCCGACGACGACCCCGGCGACGAGTGACCCGGGCGCGCGCGGCGGGAGCGACGGGACGCGGCGGCGCCGGGGGTGACCTGGGCCGCCGCACCGCACGAGGCACGACCATGGGCATGACCGGCGCCGCACCGCAGGGCCGGTCCGGGCAGAGCGAGGAGCCAGAGATGGACCGCGACGATCTCCGCGTCGGCGACGCGGAGCGGGAGCAGACGATGGCCGCCCTGCGCGAGCACTTCGCGCAGGGCCGGCTCACCCACGAGGAGCTCGACGAACGGCTCGACCAGGCGCTGGCCGCCAAGACGGGCCGTGACCTCGCCCGCGTGACGGCCGACCTGCCGGGCCACGGCCACGCGCCGGCCGCGTCCCCATGGGCGCCTGAGCGCGGGCCGGGCTGGGGCCCCGGCCATCACCACGGGCCAGGGCCGTTCCACGACGTGGCCGGCTGGCGGGCGGCGGCGCACGCGCACCGGGAGCAGATGCGCGCCATGCGCCACGCGCAGCGGGAGGCCCACCGCGCCGCCTGGGCGGACCGGCGCGGTCACCTCGGGCGCGGGCACCACGGCCCGCGCCCGTTCCTGCCCGTGCTCTTCGTGATCATGGCGCTGGCGCTGATCTTCGGCGGCGGCGGGCTGTTCAAGGTGCTGTTCGTGGTGTTCGTGGCGGCGCTGCTGTTCAGCCTCGTGCACCGCCGCTTCCACTCCCGCCGCTGACCGGCGCGCCCTCGTTGACGCAGCGCAGGACGGGGAAGGCGGTCAGGGCGGCCGGGTCGAGGTCGCGCGCGGTGGTGACGTGGAAGACGGCGCTCTCGCCCGGCAGCAGCGTGACGAGCTGGTCGTCCACCTCCGCGTCCGGGTCCAGGCGATCGGGGAAGAGCGTCAGCTCGCGCAGCACGGTGACGGCCGTGACCGTCACCCGGTAGCCGCCGTCCACCCGCTCGGCGCTCGCCTCCCAGGCGGCCGGCGGGAAGGCGACGGCCGGGTCCTCGGCGTAGCAGGCGACCACGCGCGTCTCCCCCAGCCGGGCCACGAGCAGCTCGCCCGCCGGGTCGCCGGGCGCCGCCACCGCCCTCGGCAGCGCCACCCGGGTCACCGCCCTGGGCGCCACGTGCACGGAGACGACCTCCTTGGCCAGCGGCTCCCCCGTGAGGCCGTGGCGGACCAGCGCGAGCTCGCCCGTCCAGGGCTCGGCCGAGTCGTTGACCAGGCTCACCTGCCCGTCGCGCACGGTGAGCAGCCGGTCGGCGTAGGCGCGGCGGAGGGCGTACCACAGGGGCTTGCGCCGCCCGTCGCCGTCGACCGCCGACCACGAGGTGACCGGCCAGCAGTCGTTGAGCTGCCAGACGATCGTCCCCATGCAGGACGGCATCAGCGACCGGAACCACTCGACGCCGAAGGCCACCGCCCTGGCCTGGTTGAGCTGGGTCAGGTAGTGCCAGTCGTCGAACGTCTCCGGCCGCGGCAGGTGCTCGCCGAGCCCGCGCAGCAGCTTGTCCTGCCCGTCGATCGCCTTCTGGTGGGAGGAGTCGGGCGTGAGCGGCTCGTCGGAGGAGGCCCGGCGCAGCGTCGCGTACGCGGGCGGCCCCTGGAAGCCGAACTCGGCGACGAACCTCGGCCGGTAGGCCGCATAACGGGTGTAGTCCTCGCGGTTCCAGACGTCCCAGATGTGGATCGTGCCACGCGCGGGGTCGTTCGGCGGCAGGCCGGGCGCGCCGGAGTAGGGGCTGCCCGGCCAGTACGGCCGCGAAGGGTCCAGCTCGGCGACGACCGACGGCAGCAGGTCGTGGTAGAAGCCCGCGCCCCAGCTGCGGTGCTCCAGCCGCTCCTGCCAGCCCCAGTCGGCGTGCCCCTCCAGGTTCTCGTTGTTGCCGCACCACAGCGCCAGGCTCGGGTGGCGGGCCAGCCGGGCGACGTGCTCGCGGGCCTCGGCCTCGACCTCCGACCGGAACGGCTCCTCCTCCGGGTAGGCGGCGCAGGCGAACGGGAAGTCCTGCCACACCAGCAGGCCCAGCTCGTCGGCCAGGTCGTAGAAGTCGTCGCTCTCGTACGTGCCGCCGCCCCAGACGCGCACCAGGTTGACCCCGGCGTCCACGGCCTGGCCGAGCCGGGCGGCCAGGCGGTCGCGGGTGACGCGGGCGGGGAAGCAGTCGTCGGGGATCCAGTTCACGCCCCTGACGAACACCGGCACGCCGTTGACCGCCAGCCGGAACGCCTCCGGCTCCAGCTCGACGTCACGGAAGCCGATCCGCCCCGTCCACTCCTGCGCACCGAGCCGTACGGCCAGGTCGTAGAGCGGCTGGGCGCCGTACCCGCGGGGCCACCACAGCTCCGGCTCCGGGACCCGCAGCGTGAGCGCGGCCGAGCGCCCGTCGAGCCGGTGCTCGGCGCGCGTCCCGGCGACCTCGGCGGTCAGCGTGAGCGGCTCCTCCGTGGTGCGCTCGACACGGACGTGCACCTCCACCGTGCCGTCGGCGCGCGCCAGCGGGCGCACCTCGGCCAGACGGGCGCGGCTCCAGCTCTCCAGCCCGATCGGCCGCCAGATGCCGGCCGTCACGACGTTCGGCCCCCAGTCCCAGCCGAAGTTGCAGGCCGTCTTGCGGATGAACTGGTACGGCTCGTCGTATGCGCCCGGCCGCTCCCCCAGCGCCGCCCGCCGCTCCTCGGCGTAGGCGTAGGCCGAGCCGAAGTGCACGACCAGCTCGTTGACGCCCTCGCGCAGCAGGTGGCGGACCGGGAAGCGGTAGGAGCGGTGCTGGTTCGCGGTGCTCCCCAGGCTCACCCCGTTGAGGGTGAGCTCGGCGACGGTGTCCAGCCCCTCGCACACCAGGTCCGTACGCTCGTGCCCGTCCGGCGACCAGGTGAACGTGGTGCGGTAGGTCCATTCCTCGCGGCCGATCCAGGCCAGCAGGTGCTCGTTGCCGTCGAGGTACGGGTCGGGGATCACCCCGGCCGCGAGCAGATCGGTGTGCACACAACCGGGTACGGTCGCCGGCACCCCGTCGAGGTCCCGCGACGACAGGGTCCAGCCGTCGTGCAGCGGACGGTACGAACTCACGTGTTTCTCCTATTGACAGGTGCTGAGCCGGGCGCAGGCGACGAAGTGCCCGGGTTCGGGCTCGGCGAGCACTCCGGTGCCGCCGTGCAGGTGGTAGGCGCAGGTGTCCACGGGCGTGGCGTCGTCCCAGGGCTGGTGCAGGCGCGGCACGGCCGCCAGCAGCTCGCGCGTGTACGGGTGCAGCGGGCCGCCGAAGACCTGCCCCGTCGGCCCCATCTCCACGACGCTGCCCCGCCGCAGGACGACCGTGCGCTCGGCCAGGTAGGTGCCGAGCGACAGGTCGTGGGTGATGTAGAGCACGCCGAGCCCGCGCGACTTGAGCTCGGCCAGCAGGTTGAGCACGTCGATGCGGGTGGAGGCGTCGAGCATGCTGGTGATCTCGTCGGCGACCAGCAGCTTGATCTCCAGCAGCAGCGCGCGGGCGATGAGCAGGCGCTGCAGCTGGCCGCCGCTGAGCTGGTGGGGGTACTTGCCGAGCACCTGGCCGGGGTTGAGGCGCACGTCGCGCAGCGCGTTCTCGACCCGCGCCGCCCACTCGTGCCCGGGCGTCGAGGGGAAGTAGGCGTCCTTGACCATGGCGAACACGCGGTCGGCCTTGAACACCGGGTTGAACGAGCTGAACGGGTCCTGGAAGATGCCCTGCACGTTGCGGTAGAACTCCTTGCCCTGCCGCACCGGGCTGCCGTCGAAGGTGATCGTGCCGCTGGTGACCGGCTGCAGGCCGAGGATCATCCGGCCGATCGTGCTCTTGCCGCTGCCGCTCTCCCCGATCAGCGAGACGACCTCGCCGGGGGCGACCTCGAAGCTCACGTCATCGACGGCGGTGAGACTCCTGCCGCCGAGCGCGCCGATCCTGAACCGCTTGGTGACGTCGTCGAGTCTGAGCATCAGGCCTTCCAGCAGGCTACGAGGTGGTCGGGGGCGAGCTCGGTCACCGGCGGGTCCTCGGCGCACTCCTCGCCGGCCAGCGGGCAGCGGTCGCGGAAGCGGCAGCCGGGATGCGGGTCCAGCAACGACGGCGGGCTGCCGGCGATGCCGTCGAGCCTGCGGTCGGCGTAACGGACGCCCACCTCGGGCAGCGAGTCGAGCAGCAGCCGCGTGTACGGGTGCCGGGGCGCCTTGACGATCACGTCGGCGGGCGCCTTCTCGGCCAGGCGGCCGGCGTACATGACCATGATCGTGTCGGCGATGTGGTGGGTGAGGGCGAGGTCGTGCGTGATGAAGATCATGCTCGTGACGTAGCCGCTGTCGCGGAAGCCGAGCAGGGCGCGGGCCACGGCCTTCTGCGTGGAGACGTCGAGCGCGGAGGTGACCTCGTCGGCGATCAGCAGGGACGGGTCGAGCAGCGTGGAGATGACCATCACCATGCGCTGGCGCATGCCGCCCGACAACTCGATCGGGTAGCGGTCGAGCACCTCGGGCGGCAGGCCGACGTGGGCCATGCGGCTCTCCAGCGCGGCGGGGTCCACGGTGGCGCCGCGCGCCCGCAGCAGCTCGGCGACCAGTTTGCGGATCTTGCGGGTGGGGTTGAGCGCGCTCATGGCGTACTGCGGGATGAGGGAGACCCGGCGGAAGCGGAAGTCGTTCATCCGGCGGTCGTCGTCGATCGGCAGCTCCTCGCCGTCGAGCACGACCGTGCCGCCGGTGCGGTGCATGCGGCCGTCCATGCGGATGAGGGCCTTGCCGAGGGTGCTCTTGCCGCAGCCGGACTCGCCGACCAGGCCGAGGATCTCGCCGTCGGCCAGGTCGAAGGAGACGCCGTCGAGCGCGCGCACGTCGCCCTTCAGCGTCCTGTAGTGCACCCTCAAATCGCTGACCTGCAGGCTCATAGCTCCCTCAGCTTCGGGTTGAAGACCTCGTCGAGGCCGACGTTGGCCACGTAGAGCGCGCCGACGACGGCGGTGATGGCGGCGCCCGGCGGGACGAACCACCACCACATGCCGAGCTGGAGCGCGCTCCATTGGGTGGCGTTCTGCAACATCAGGCCGAGCGAGACGGCGTCGGTGGGGCCGAGGCCGATGAAGTCCAGCGACGAGGCGATGAGGATGGAGCCGCCGAACAGCAGGATGAACGTCATGAACAGGTAGGAGCTCATGTTCGGCGCGATCTCCCTGGTGATGATCCGCCAGGTGCCCGCGCCGCTCATCCTGGCCAGGTCCACGAACTCGCGCGTGCGCAGCGAGAACGTCTGCGCCCGGATCGCCCGCGCCGCCCACGGCCACTGCGTCAGGCCGATGAACAGGCCCTGCACGGTCACGCTGCGGATGCCGAGGTAGGCGTTGGCGATCAGCAGGACGGCCAGCGCGGGGATGACCAGGACGACGTTGGTCAGCATGTTGAGGATCTCGTCGACCACGCCGCCCCGGTAGCCGGCGGTGAAGCCCACCAGCATGCCGATGACCGCCGCGATGCCGCCGCCGATCGCGCCCACCGCGAAGCTGCTGCGCAGGCCGTGCACGAACTGGGCGAAGATGTCCTGGCCGAAGGTGGTCGTGCCGAACCAGTGCTCGGCCGAGGGCGGGCTCATGG
>NZ_POUD01000407.1 GCF_003236395.1 Nonomuraea aridisoli
TTCCCTGCCCGCCCGGCTCGCCCGCCTCTACGGCGGGCTGGCCCTGTACGGCCTCGGCATCGGCGTGCAGGTCGAGTCGGGCCTCGGCAACGGCCCGTGGGACGTCTTCCACCAGGGCCTCGGCCTGTGGCTGGGGCTGTCGATCGGCACGGTCATCATCCTGGTGGGCGCCCTGGTGATGCTGCTGTGGATCCCGCTGCGGCAGCGGCCCGGGTTCGGCACCGTCAGCAACGTGGTGTTCGTGGGCCTGTTCGCCGACGCGGCAATGTACCTGCTGCCCGCGCCCGGCCACCTGGCCGTGCAGTCCGCGTACGTCGTGCTCGCGGTGTGCTCCATCGCCCTGGCGACCCTGCTGTACATCGGCGCCGGCATGGGGGCCGGCCCGCGCGACGGCATCATGACCGGGCTGATGCGCCTCGGCCTGTCGGTGCGGCTCGCGCGTTTCCTCATCGAGCTGACCGTGCTGGCCGCGGGCTGGCTGCTCGGCGGCACGGTGGGTGTGGGGACGCTGGTCTTCGCCCTGGCCATCGGGCCGCTCACGCAGCTGTTCACCCGCTGGCTCCCGTTGCGTGATCCCGCGGGCCGGGCCCGGCATGACGCGACATGATCGGATCCGGCCGCGGGATCACCCCTTCGCCGAGTAGCGTCTAGGCATGCGGATCGAGGATTATGCGCTGATCGGAGACATGCAGTCGGCCGCGCTCGTGGCGCGCGACGGCTCGATCGACTGGCTGTGCCTGCCCCGGTTCGACTCCCCCGCGTGTTTCGCGGCGCTGCTCGGCAGCGAGCGCAACGGCCACTGGTGGCTCGGACCCACCGGCCGCAGACCGGCGACCCGGCGCCGCTACCGCGGTGACACGCTGATCCTCGAGAGCGAGTGGGACACCCCGACCGGCACCGTCCGGGTCGTCGACTTCATGCCGCCGCGCGACCGCAACCCCGACGTCGTGCGGATCGTCGAGGGCGTCTCGGGCAGCGTGGAGATGTCCACCCAGCTGCGGGTGCGCTTCGACTACGGCCGCATCGTGCCGTGGGTGCGGCGCAGCGACGGCCATCTGCAGGCCGTCGGCGGTCCCGACTCGGTGTGGCTGCACGCGCCCGTGCCGCTCAAGGGCGGCGACTACGCCCACCGGGCGACGTTCACGGTGCGGGAGGGCGAGCGGCTGGCGTTCGTGTTCACCTGGCACCCGTCCCACGAGCCGATGCCGGCGCAGATCGACTACGACGTGCAACTGGGCGAGACCGAGGCGTTCTGGGCCGAGTGGGTGTCGAAGTGCTCCTACACCGGCCCCTACCGCGAAGCGGTGGTGCGCTCGCTGATCACGCTGAAGGCCCTGACGTACGCGCCGACCGGCGGCATCGTGGCCGCGGCCACCACGTCCCTGCCGGAGGACCTCGGCGGGGTGCGCAACTGGGACTACCGGTTCTGCTGGCTGCGCGACGCGACGCTGACGCTCGACGCGCTGATCAGCTCCGGCTTCCTGGAGGAGGCCGCCGACTGGCGCGCGTGGCTGCTGCGCGCCATCGCCGGCCGGCCGCAGGACCTGCAGATCATGTACGGCGTCGGGGGCGAGCGCCGCCTGCCGGAGCTGCTGCTCGACTGGCTCGACGGCTACGAGGGCTCCCGCCCCGTGCGCATCGGCAACGAGGCCGCCAAGCAGCTCCAGCTCGACGTGTACGGCGAGGTCATGAACTCCCTGTACGTCTCGCGCGCCCGCGGCCTGTCCCCCGACGACCGCGCCTGGACGATCCAGCGCCAGCTGCTCGACTACGTGGAGGACCACTGGAACGAGCCCGACGAGGGCCTGTGGGAGGTCCGCGGGCCGCGGCGGCACTTCGTGCACTCCAAGGTGATGTGCTGGGTGGCGCTCGACCGGGCCGTCAAGTACGTCGAGAACTTCGGCCGCACCGGGCCGGTCGAGAAGTGGCGGGCGCTGCGCGACGTGATCCACGCCGAGATCTGCGAGAAGGGTTACGACGCCGAGCGCAACACGTTCACGCAGTCGTACGGCTCCTCGGAGCTGGACGCCGCGCTGCTGATGATCCCGATCGTGGGGTTCCTGCCGGTGGACGACCCGCGCGTGCTGGGCACGGTCGCGGCGATCGAGAAGGAGCTCATGGCCGACGGGTTCGTGCTGCGTTACCCGCTGGCCGAGGACAACGACGTCGACGGCCTGCCCGGCGGTGAGGGCGCGTTCCTGGCGTGCAGCTTCTGGCTGGTGGAGGTCATGGCCCTGCAGGGGCGCAAGGACGAGGCGAAAGACCTGTTCGAGCGCCTGCTGGGGCTGCGCAACGACGTGGGGCTGCTGGCGGAGGAGTACGACCCCCGCTACGACCGGCTGGTCGGCAACTTCCCGCAGGCCTTCAGCCACGTGCCTCTGGTCCACGCCGCCCGCGCCCTGTCGTAGGGGGGCTGCCGCGCCCGGTGGTGCGGCACCGATTCGGCATGCAGTGATCTTCTGGGGTTCACGCCCGCTTCATCCGGTTCCGCCAAGCTCCCGCCGTAGCCGGAGCGCTTATCCGGCGGGACGGAGCAAGCACCCTCATGAGTCACGGTCACCCCCACGACCACACGCACGACCACACGCACGACCACACGCACGAGCACACGCACGAGCACGACCACGACCTCAGCGGCGGCGAAGCCGCCGAGGCCCGGGACCTTTCCATCCCCGACGACGAGCTGTCGCCGGGACAGCTGTCGCGGCGGCGCATGTTCCGCCGCGCCGGCCTGCTGGGCGCCGGGCTGACCGCCGCGGGCGTGCTCGGCGGCCAGGGGCAGGCCGCCGCGGCCGCCACGCACGACAGGGGCCGCGGGCACGAGCCCAGGGACGGCTACCTGTGGCTGGCCGGCGACCACCACATCCACACCCAGCACAGCTCGGACGGCATGTACCGGGTGATCGACCAGGTCCGGCACGGCAACGCGTACGGGCTGGGCTGGCTGGTCATCACCGACCACGGCGGCGCCACCCACGCCAGGATCGGCGTGGACAAGGTCAACCCGGACATCGTCGCCGCCCGCGAGGCGGTCAAGGACACGCTGGTCTTCCAGGGCCTGGAGTGGAACATCCCGGCGGCCGAGCACGGCACCGTCTTCGTCGCGCCCGGACGCGGCGAGGTCGAGACGCTCAAGGAGTTCGAGACCTCCTTCGACGGGTCGGTGAAGAACGCCGGCGCCGGCACGCCGCAGAACGAGGCCCTGGCCATCGCCGGGCTCGACTTCCTGGCCGAGGCGGTCAGGCGGCGGCGCGTCCCCGACGCGCTGTTCCTCGCCAACCACCCCGCGCGCAAGGGCATCGACTCGCCGCACGAGATCCGCGGCTGGCGCGACGCCCAGCCGTCCATCGCGATCGGCATGGAAGGCGCCCCCGGCCACCAGGCCGGCGGCATCCCCAAGCCGAACGGCCCCGGCGGCGGGCGCGGTCTCTACGACGGCGGCCCCGGCGCCGACTCCTTCCCCGGTTACCCGGCCGAGAGCTACAAGACGTTCGGCGGGTTCGACTGGATGACCGCCACCGTCGGCGGCCTGTGGGACAGCCTGCTGGCCGAGGGCAAGCCGTGGTGGATCACCGCCAACTCAGACTCCCACGTCGTGTACGGCGACACCAGCGACCGCGGCCCCGGCGGCGACTTCGACGCCGACGGCCGCTACGCGGACCCGGTCTACCGGGGTTCGTACAACCTCGGGGCCAACGACTTCTGGCCCGGCTTCTACAGCCGGACCCACGTCGGCAGCCAGGACTTCTCCTACCGCGGCGTCATGGACGGCCTGCGCGCCGGCCGCGTCTGGGTGGACCACGGCGGGCTGATCAGCGGGCTCGTGGTGCGGGCGCGCGCCGCCGGCGATGGCCGGGGCGGGGTGACGCTCGGCGACACCCTCCACGTGCGCAGGGGCGCCCGCGTCGAGCTGTCCATCGAGATCACCCTGGCCGGGCGGCCGAACTGGGCGCAGGTCATCCCGACGCTGGCCCGGGTGGACGTCATCCAGGGCGATGTCACCGGTCCGGCCGCCGACAAGGACGTCTTCACCACGCCGGCCACCAAGGTCGTGCAGTCGTACGAGGTGAACAAGAACACCGGCATCGTCACGTTCACCTACCGGCTCGGGCAGGTCGACCGGCCGGTGTACGTGCGGCTGCGCGGCACCGACGGCAAGCGGTCGGCCCCCGGCCTGCTGGGCGCCTCCGTCGATCCGCACGGCCCGGCGATCGACGTGTACGGCGACGCCGACCCGTGGAACGACCTGTGGTTCTACAGCAACCCGATCTGGATCCTGCCCGGCCGATGATCCTCGGCATCGACACGGGCACCCGGACGCTCGCCGAGGCCGAGCACCTGCTCCACACCGTGGTGCGGGCGCTCGGCCTGCCGGGCGACGCGGTCGGCTGCACCCATCTCGTCCCGGCGGGCCTCGGCATGCAGGAGCCGCACCTCGCCTGCTCGCTGGCCGTCCCGGCCGAGGTGTCGTGGGCGCTCGGCGGCGAACGCGCCGGGCCGCCGGCGGAGGTGTCGTGGGCGCTCGGCGGCGAACGCGCGGGGCCGCTGGCGGAAGGGGCGGCGCTGGCGGCGGCCGAGCACGGGCGTTCCGGCCGGATCGTCACCTTCCCCGGCCGCGACCGGCTCACCGGCACCCTCACCGTGGGCGAGCTGCGCCGCGGCTCGGCCATCGACCGGGTGCTGGTGCTGGCCACGCCCGACCCGCCGGCCGACGACGCGCTCGTGGTGACGCACGACCACGTCCGCCCGATCTGGCGGGACGGGCTGATGACGCTGCTCACCATGCCCGCCGCCGGCGGGCGGCTGGCCCCGGCGGAGGTGCCGAACCCGACCCCCTGCTGCGCCGACCATGTCTAGGGGCGTCTAGGGGCCGGTCAGGCGGCGCTCGCCCTCCGTGGTGAGCACGAAGACCTGCCAGTTGTAGTACGCGTAGTAGGCGCGCGGGTCGCGCTTGATCTGGCGGGCGTGCAGCTGGATCGCGTTCACGTACGCCTGCGACGGGTTGTAGGCGTGCAGCGCGCGCCGGTAGTCGCGGGGCGCGCCCCTCGCCTTCAGGTAGTTGGCGGCCCCCATGACGGCGTCGCGCGGGTCCTGGACGTCACCGCCCATGCCGTACGCCCGCCAGGTGGCCGGCATGAACTGCATGGGACCCTGCGCGCCGGCGTGGCTGTCGGACCTGACCCGGCCGAACTTCGTCTCGGCGAACATCACCGCCGCCAGCACCTCCCACTCCACGCCGAACCGGCGCTCGGCCCGCTTGAAGTGGCCGAGCAGCTCGGCCGCGGGGCGGGGCCGCCGGGTCTTGAACACCGCGTCGGGCTTGATCGGGCGGGCCAGGGCGAGCAGCTCGCGGATCGCCTCGGTGTTGTCCTTCGCCTGCGCGGCCAGAGGCTTGGGCAGGCGGGCGAAGGCGCGGGAGGCGAGCTCGGGGTGGCGGGCGGCATGCCGGTAGAGGCGCTGCTGGTAGAGGGCGAGCAGCTCGACGTCCTCGGGCGGCTCGCCGGGGGCGGTCCCGCCGTCCGTCCAGGCGTCGATGGCGTCGTTGAGCCGGGCGGTGGTCTCCCGCACGGCGGTGGCCAGGCCGGCGGCGTTCTTCGGGATCTTGGCGTCGGGCGCCGGGAGCCGCTCCTCCGGCGGCTTTGAGGTGGTCTCGCCGGGCGTCGCGGACGGGGAGACGGCGGAGCGCTGCCGCACGGGCTCACTCTGGGTGGGCGCGCCGCAGGCCGCCGTAGCGGCGAACGCGGCGACGGCCGCCACCAGTGCGACGGTCCTGCGGGAGGGGCGTGGGTGCTGCGGACGTACCTCCATGCTGGGCCAACCTACCCGCCGTGCCGCCGCTCTCTCAGGCATCTCGCCCAGCGTGGCGAACCTCTGGTGCGCCGGCGGGTCCTCATGTCACCGTTCTCTGAGACACTGTGCCGGCATGGGCCGGGTGCTGGGGAAAGGTACGGGATGCCGGGCATGCGCCTGCTGCAGCCGGGTGATCCCGAGCGGATCGCCGGATACCGCCTGCTCGGGGTGCTCGGGTCGGGTG
>NZ_POUD01000408.1 GCF_003236395.1 Nonomuraea aridisoli
TCACATGATCGTCCAGATGGACATAGAGTGCCGTCAGAAGGGCGTCCAGCTCAGTCTTCACAAACCGATCTTGGACGCCCTTCGCTGTGCCCGCAGACGATCAGCGAATTTCACATCAACGATCTAGTCCGCGTAGTAAACCTCCAGGTGGTAGTGCGACGCGGTGTGCGACCAGTGCGGGCCGTTGATCGCGCGGCACTGCCACGTCCCGCCCCAGAGCTTGCCGGCGGACCTGCAGGACGCGAAGCCCGCCGAAGTCAGCGGGTAAGCCGCGACATACTCCCAGTGCCCTGCCGATCTCGCCGTGGCGCCGGCCGGACCCGCTACGAGAGCAGCGGCGGCGGTCACACCAGCCAGTGCGACCGCGCCCAGACGTTTCGTGAGCATGTTCATGATGCTCCTCAACAGAGGGGTTTCCCGCATTATCACTCATTCCGTGGCGGTAACTCGGGCGCGGCGGCCGAGCACGACCAGCCGCCGCGCGGCGCTCGCACCGCGATCGAGCTCCAGCCCGCCACTCACTTCGCGGGCGGCTTCCACGACCAGGTGATGTCCCACGTCTCCTCGTCGATGACGCCCGTGGGCTTCAGCCCGACCTTCTCCTGGAACAGCTTGCACACGGCCGTGGACTTGGGGCCGTAGATGCCGTCGACGTCGATCGTCCAGCCGCGCTTCTTGAGCTTGTACTGCCAGGTGTGCACGTCGTTGCCCTGCATGTAGGTCGCCGAGGATGGCGGCCATCATGTCGTGCACGTGTGCGGCTCCGTTCCGGGCGTGGCAAGCAATTTCGCCAGCGAGATTGCTGGTTTCCCTGTCCCCTGCTGGGGTGGTGCAGGGGTCGGTGGGGTGTCCAGAGTCGCAGACTCGCTGCGGATCCGCAACGACTCTTGAAAGGGTCTGAAACGCTCTCGGAACGCGCGGGGGAAGCGGTCGGACCGGGTCACCCCCGGAAAGGGTGTTGAGCGCTCCTGAGACGCTCTCAGACGCGCATGGAGTGATCACGCTGGACGGGAGACACGCTAGCGCTCCCGCGAGCAACCACAGTTGCGCAAAGTGCGCAATGCCAGAAGACTGGAGGCGCGACCGGACACCGACAGCGGAGGCGACGCACTCATATGGCCAGCACAGGCAAGGCGGCAACCCGCGGCGAGGCCGTGCCCGAGGCCCGGTTCAGCGAGCGATCGAAGCCAGCGCCGGCCACAGCCACGAAGACGAAACCGCCAGCGACTCCCCGACGCGTCGGCAAGCCGAAAACCATGTACGCGCTCAACGTGCGCATCCCCCGCAACATGGACGAGCGCCTCACCGCCGCCGTCGAGCGCACCGGCATGGGACCCCAGGCCATCGCCCACGAGGCGATCAACGACTACGCCACAGCGGTCGGCGTCCCCGAGGACATCCCCGTCCCCGCCAAGGAAGACCGCCCGTTCCGTGAGCGCACCCCGAAGAAGCGCCACTACGGCACCGCCGAAGAGGAGCAGGACCGTCAGCTCGGCGTTCGCGTCACGCCCCTCACCGACGCGCGTCTCACTGCGGCCTGCGACATCACCGGCAACGGGCCGCAGGACTTCGTCCGGACGGCGTTGAACGTCTGGCTGCACAAGAAGAAGATCTCCTTCAGCGCCCGCCAGGACTAGCCGCCCGGGAAGCCGGCACGCGCGAATCGTGGACTACTTGGTGTGCCCAGTAGTCGGCTGGCTGCACTCCAGCAGCTACGCCCACAGCCGACTTCTCCCAGCCGATTTCCCGGGGTGCGAAAACGTTCATCCGTACAGCTCCGCTTGGACCCATCGACAGCGTTACAGAACAGCCATCTGGGCTTGCACGGCGACCGCCGGGTGGCTAAAGAGAAATCCGGGGTAGGTATGCAGCAGAAAGGTTCAGACGCTGGATCCAAACTCGGAGAATCGCCCTATAGGTTGTTCGGAGGCAGCCATGGCAGAGTTCCTGCTTTTCTATAGATCGGGCAATGGTTCCGCAGCTACCGCCACGATGACCGCAAATTCTCTCCATATATCGGTGGAGCATGAACCATTTTCGCTCCCCAGCAACTGGCAGATCATGGCGGCGTCGGCCCATCATCGAAAGGTGATGTTCTACAGCCGGGAACATCGCAGCGCAGAGGTGGGTCATCTGGAGTTTCAGGACTTCGGCTCAGGCATCTCCGGCGTCGTGTACGTCACCGACAAACCGTTCCCGCCTGGCAGCTTCAGCGAATGGTCACACATCACGTGGCTCACGCAAGAGAATACTCTCTTCTACGACCTCGCGTCAGGTGCAGGGGCGCTGAAGTTCGACCCGCCAAAGAAGATTTTTCCGCCTGGCAGTTTCAGTACCGGCTGGTCGAGAATCGTCTTCGGGTGGTGGACGGCGAACTCATTCTTCTACAACATTGGGAATGGAGCAGCCGCCGTCAAGTTCGACCCACCAGCAAAGATTTACCCACCTGGCAGTTTCAGCCCTGGCTGGACGTCGATTGCAGCAGGCCCGCAATCCGACAACAAAGACACCCTGCTCTTCTACAACGCTGACCAGCGGTCCGGCGCGCTCGCACGGCTTGATTTCAACGGTAATATCAACACTATCCGCTCCTGGGGGCCGGGCTCCTTCAGCTTCTGGACCCATGTAGTCGGAACGTCGAAAGGCTGGCTCTTCTATGACCACGCCTCTGGCAAAGCCGAAGTCGCCGCCCTGAACAACAACGGCCTCGCTACCACGCCCGTCCAGCTCTCTCCCGGATGGACTCACATCTCGCGCGTCGGCAAACCTTGAAGCCGTGCCGCCGTTACTGGGCCCGGCGCCGGAAGTTCGACGGCACCGGACCCAGCGTCTCTGAAAGGCTGCCTGTCCATCGGGCGGGGGGCGATCAGTGGGCGGCCACGCCCGCCAGCAGTTCCGCGTCGTGGTCGCCGGGCGGCAGATCCTCGGGCCGCAGGTCCTCCAGGACGGCGAGCAACTGCGTCGCGAGCGTGAACTCCAGCCGCCGGAAGTCGTCGAACGGCAGGATCACCTTCTCCTGTTTGAGTGCCACTCTGCCTAGCCCGGCGACGTGGTACAGGTTGCCGAGCACGCCGTACGGTTGCACGGCGGCCGCGGTGTAGGCGGGCGCGTCGTGCGGCAGCTTCGGGCACAGCCGTCTTGCCACCCGGATGCATGACCGGCAGGTGGGGGGCGAGCTCACGTACGGCTCCCCCGCTTCGGTGAGCCAGGCCGGGTGGGCCATGACCCACCACAGGCGGTGCGACTCCGGGTCCCGCGCCGTCCGCCCGCACACCTGGCACAGTCCCAGGCGCATGCAGCGTCGTTGACGCGGCGTGTTCACCATGTCGAAGATCGGGTCGCCGCCACGGCCGAGCCCTTGCCGGTGCCACAGGACTCCCCACATCCAGTCCTGCTCGATGGGGTCGGTGAACGCCAGTCGTACCCCTTCGGTGGTCCCCGGTTCGCGGACGGCCGCCAGGTCGTACGGCATGGCCTCGCCCTCGTAGGCGGTGACATGGGGAACCGGCAGGCGAGGCATCCGCGCCCGCAGACGAGGCGCGGCGGCCGGCATGCTCACCGCTCTCCCGGCTCTGCGGCGGACTCCAGCGCGGGAGCACCGGCTTCGGCGCGCTCCAGCTCTCGCTGTGCTCGCATGCGGGCCGCGTGTTCGGCGTACCAATCCTCAAGGGCCGCCATCTGGTCTTCAGGCGCAAAGGAAGTCATGGGGCAGTGATCTTCCGGTCTTGGCTCGGGTAGGTGGATTCACTTTAGTGCTAAAGCGCTTAGACGCTAAGGGGGAATGGCGCTATAGCCCTGATGCGATTCATTCGTGACATCGCCTCTGGACCCGAACGCGGACCGGCCCCTGTTCAAGCAACTCGCCGACCGGGTTCGCGAGCAGATCCGGACCGGCGAGCTGCCGCCCGGTCACAAGCTCCCGTCGCTGCATCGGCTCGCCGACATGTACGGCGTCGGGGTGGCCACCGTGGAGGACGCCCTGGCGCAGCTTCGCGGGGAAGGCCTGATCGAGACGCGCAAAGGCGTCGGCAGCTTCGTTCTGGAGGAAGCCGAACGCCGGCTGGTGACCGTGGAAGGTCCCGCGTTCGTGGAGGCGCGCATGCCGACGCCCGACGAACAGCGCGAGCTTGGCCTGCCCGCGCAGGGTGTGCCGGTGCTGGTGGTCGAGGAGGACGGCCAAGAGAAGGTGCTCCCGGCTAACCGGACGAGACTCGAGATCCCGCCCCGCTGATCACTTGGGGCGGCGCAGGCCCTCGTTCGATGCGATCCGCGCCAGGGTCTCCACCGGTATGCCGAGGGCGCGGGCGATCTCCGCGGGCTTGCGGTTCGGGTCGGGGTATGCGGCGCGCAGCTCTTCCATCTGCTCGTCCGTCAGAGTCTTCGACCGTGACCGGCGTGCCGCGCCGCTCGGCCGCCGCACCTTCCGCGCGTTGGCGTAGCGGACGATCGTGGTGACGCTCACATCGAAGTCGGCCGCGATCTCGCCGACCGGGTCGCCGGCCGCGTACCGCTTCAGGAACGCGTCGATCTCCTGGGGGGTGAGCGGCTCGCCCGTCTGATCGCTCATACGGGGGATCATAGTCACCACGCCGCCCGGTCTCGGTTCACCTCCGGGGGGCGGCTCGATGGTTGCGGACGAAGTCCTGGTACGCCTGTCGCCATGCCGGGTCCTCGAAGCGCCGAGAGAGCATCTGCCGCCGCTGTTCGGCGGCCGTTGCGTCGCCGCCGATGTCGAGACTCGCGCGCAGGAGTTCAACGCCGTCGCCGTCGCTGAGCAGGCCGTTGTCCGGTCTGCATCCGTGCTCGCACGGCATGGCCTCGACCGCGCCCCACAGGCGGCAGATCATCGGCCGGACCTCGTACACGCTGCACCGGTCGTTCTGGAGCGCCGGGCAGCTGTAGGTGCCGTCGCGCTCCATCTGGTCCAGCGCATCGTCGTGGTGCGGGATGGTCACGCCGCGCTCGCGGGCGCGCTGCCGTTCGCGGGGGTGCATGTCGATGGGGCCGCAGGAGTCGGCGCACAGGCCCTTGCAGTCCGGCTGCGGCACCTGCGCGTACAGGTCGGTGAGGCGGGCGTCGATATCGGAGCGTCGCATGGGTTCTCCAGGGGTGAGGGTTTGGGGCAGAAGAAGGGCGCGAGCCGTGGAACGGGGTACGGCTCGCGCCCTGGTGATGGCGGCGTGATCGGCTACGCCGTGGGGTTGACGGCGGCGTCGAGCTCGGAGCCCATCTGGAACTTGACGACCTGCTTGGCGGGGACGTGGATCCGCTCACCAGTCGAGGGGTTGCGCGCGGCGCGGGCGTTGCGCGTGACGACCTTGAGACGGCCGAACTTCGCGATGGCGACCTCGTCGCCGTTGGCGAGGGCCTCCTTGACGACGGCGATGACGGCGTTGACGGCGAGTTCGGACGTCGCGCGGTCCTGGACGATGTCGTTGACGGCCGAGATGAGCTGGCCCTTGTTCATGGCTGGTTGCCCTTCTGTGTCGGTGATCCAGTATTAAGCTAGCGGGCTAGCTAGCAAGATGAGCCGGTTGGGGTATCCGGCGGTCAGCGCCGCTCTTGGGCGGCGAACAGCTTGTCCGCGAGCGCGGGCAGCTCAGCCCACGTGTGGCCGCGGTGGTTCCAGCGGTGCACGCGGTCCAGCAGCCACTGGGCGCCCGGGGTGAAGAGGTACTTCACGTGGCCCGGAGCGTCCTTGATGCCGCAGCCGTCCGGGAGGTCGTCGACGGTGACGCCGTTGACGGCCAGCAGCTCGACGGCGATGCAGGCGTGCTTTTCCTGCTCGCGGCGGTTCGGGTGGGAGCCGACGCGGCCGGGGTGGGCGGCGCTGATCTCCGCGAGCTGGTGCAGGAGCGTGCCGTGGCTGATCCTGGCCCTGCGCCGCTTCCTCTTCGCGGGGTGCGCGGGCGTCTCACCTGGCGGGGGTGTGAGATCACGAGGCGAGGAGGTTGACATCGGTGTCCTTTCCGAGAGGGCGAAGGTGGGGGAAC
>NZ_POUD01000409.1 GCF_003236395.1 Nonomuraea aridisoli
ACGCGGAAGATCGTCGGCAGCGTCAGATGGGTATAAGAGACAGGCGCAGCGCCCAGAACAGCTCGGGGTGGCTGGAGGCGCTCGCCGTGACGTGGCGGCCGTCGGCCAGCAGCACGTCGGCGCGCACCACGCTGTCGGCCGCGAAGCCGTGCCGGCGCGCCAGCCAGCCCAGCCCGCCCCCGAGGGTGTAGCCGGTGACGCCCACGGAGGGCGCCGAGCCGGACAGCGGCGCCAGCCCGAACGGCGCGGCGGCGGCGGTCACCTCGGCCCAGCGCGCGCCCGGCCCCACGCGGGCGATCCGGCGGGCGGGGTCCACCAGCACCGACGCCATCGGGGACGTCCTGACCAGGACGCCGCCGTCGCAGGGGGCGTGCGTGCCGTGGCCGGTCGCCTGGACCGCGAACGGCACGCCGTGGGTGCGGGCCGCGAGCAGCGCCGCCCGCAGGTCCTCGGTCCCGTACGCCTCGGCGGCCAGCGCCGGGCGGGCGTCGACCGAGGGGTTGAGCGAGCGGCGGGACTCGTCGTAGCCGGGATCGCCCGGCCGGTGCACGATCCCGGTGAAGCCCGGGAGGCGGATGTCGTCCTGGAGGGTGTACGGCCGGCTCATGTCTTCGCGCCCTTCTGTTCGGTGATCTGGAATCACTGTGCTCAAGGGCGCTTACGACCTCGTTCAGACCGCCTTACGCCGCCCCTTAAGCCCTGGCGAGGACTCCAGGATCCGGCCGCGCGCGGGCACGGACATCCGCCGGCCGTCGCCGCTTCCGCTACGACGCCGGGTGTACGGAGGGCCGGCTGTCATTCGCCGGTCTGACCGTCGAGCGACTCGCGGATGAGGTCGGCGTGGCCGTTGTGGCGGGCGTACTCCTCGATCATGTGGGTGAGGATCCAGCGCAGGTTGACCGA
Organism: Nonomuraea aridisoli; assembly: GCF_003236395.1. GTDB lineage: Bacteria > Actinomycetota > Actinomycetes > Streptosporangiales > Streptosporangiaceae > Nonomuraea > Nonomuraea aridisoli. The sequence continues at coordinate 904 of NZ_POUD01000409.1, forward strand.
GCGGCCGTCGGGCCAGCTGTGCCGCGCCATGCGGTCGAGGCCGCCGTCGGCGAGCGCCTCGGTGACGGCCGCGCGCGAGCGGGCCACCGCCTCGCCCCACAGGGCGCGCAGCTGCTCGGGTGAGTCGCCGGCCGCGGAGTGCCACTCCCAGTCGCGGTCGGCCTCCCAGTCGACCGTGTCCCACGGCGCTCCCATGGGGCGGTTGTGCAGCCAGCGGGAGAACCAGTGCTCCTCGACCCACGCGAGGTGCTTCAGCATGCCGCCGAGGGTCATGGACGACTTGCCGACGGTGGCGTTGAGCCCGTCGGCGTCGAGCCCCGCGCACTTCCACTCCAGGGTGGCCCGGTGGAACTCGAGGAAACCCAGGAGGGTGTCGGCCTCGCCCGCGGCGAGTGGGGGCTCGGGGCGGCCGTGCTCATCGATGTCGGTCATGGCCGGTCAGTCTAGAACGCCGTACTGACGGTGGCTCCTTCGTTGATCACACGTCGCGGCGGCTGAGACCGAGAGCCCCCGCCGCCAGCGCCACGACCGTGTAGCAGGTCAGGACCGCGATGGCCACGGGCGGCGACAGCAGGTACGCCGACTCGGCGCCCGCGACCTGCGGAGCGAGGTTGGGGATCAGCACCGAGGCGACCCGCAGGTGGAGGGCCTCGGGTAAGAGGTGCGCGAGACTCGGCACGACCACGGTGAGCGCCCCGATCACCGCCACCGTCGCGGCCGCCGATCGCAGGAGCGCTCCGAGGCCCAGCGCCACGAGGGCGGTGACCAGGGTGGTGAAGGCCGTGCCGGCCGCGGTGGGGATCGCGTCGGACCAGTGAGGCCAGGGATTGACCGGCGGGGGCCGGTCGCCCAACAGGAGCAGGGCGGCGAGCTGCGACAGGCCGGCGAACAACACGCCACTGGCGAACGCGACGCAGGCGACCACCACGGTCTTGGCGGCCAGCAGCGTCACCCGCCGGGGTACCGCGACCAGGCTGGGGGCGATGGAGCCGGTCGAGAACTCGGTGGTGATGGCCAACGCGCCGAGGCAACCGATGAAGAACGCCACGATCGGCATGACGGCGACGGCGGGATCGGCGCTGTCGAAGCTCGCCCGCTCCTGCGGCGAAGCCTGGTCGTACGAGCCGATGTGCATCATGATGACGGCCAGGCCGACCAGGGTGTACGTGGCCGCTCCGGCCCAGATCCACCAGGCGGAGCGCATCGTCCGGAGCTTGAGCCATTCGGCCGCGACGACGTCCTTCGGCGACAGGGCGCGCTCGCGCGCCGGCGGCATGACGGTCATCGGCTCGCCCCGCCCGCGCGGTGGTCGGCGGCCTGGTCTGTCATGTCGAGGTAGACATCCTCGAGCGTGGCGCCGCGCGGCGTCAGCTCGTGGATCGGGATGTGGTGCCGGGCGGCGAGGTCGCCGATCGTGGCGGGGTCGGCGCCCGTCACCGCGAGGCCGCCCTGCGGCTCGCACGCCACGGACGCGCCGGCGCCGCGCAGGATCGCGGCCAGTTCCCCTTGTCTCGGGGACCGGACCAGGGTGTCGCGGCGGAAGCGCCCGGCGAGCTCCTCCATCGAGGTCTCGGCGATCAGCCTGCCCCGTCCGATGATGACGACGTGGTCGGCGATCAGGGCCATCTCGCTCATCACATGGCTGGACAGCAGCACCGTCCGGCCTTGCGAGGCGAGCGTGCCCATCAGGTCGCGCACCCAGCGGATGCCCTCGGCGTCGAGGCCGTTCACCGGCTCGTCCAGCAGGACGATGCCGGGGTCGCCCAGCAGCGCCGCCGCGATGCCGAGCCGCTGCCGCATGCCGAGCGAGAACCCGCCGACGCGCTGGTGCGCCACGGCTCCCAGCCCGACGTGCTCCAGCAGCGTCGTGATCCGTGAGGAGCCGATGCGGTGGCCGCGGGCCAGGCAGGCGAGCTGGTCGTACGCGGTGCGGCCTGGGTGCACGGCGCCGGCGTCGAGCAGCGCGCCCACCTCGTGCAGCGGGCGGCCGATGTCGGCGTATCGGCGGCCGTTGACCAGCGCCACGCCGGACGTCGGGCGATGGAGGCCGACGATGACGCGTAGCGTGGTGGATTTTCCCGCGCCGTTGGGCCCCAGGAAGCCGGTCACCCGGCCGGGGCGGGCTTGGAACGACAGCCCGTCCAAGGCGAGCGTCGAGCCGTATCGTTTGGTCAGCTCTCGTACGTCGATCACCTGAACAGGGTGGCGAACTCATTCCTGCCGGCGCGTCTGACCACGGTCTGAACTTCCGTATCAGCCCGTGGTCGTACCCGCGCGGCTCGCCGCGGGTTACGGAATGAGGCCACCGCCGCGGTGCGCGGCTCCGTGGCCGTCGGGTGGGCTGTCAGGCCCACCGCGTGACACGGCTGACCCTGTGGACAGCCGTGCCACCTCGGAAGTCACCCCGGCCTGTGGCCGGGGCCGGCCCCGCTACGGGCGCGGGCCGCGGTGCGTGACGTGTTCGGCGGTTCCGACCTGATGGCGCTGCTTGCGCAGGCCGGCGAGGCCGAGCAGGCCGAGCAGGCCCAGCAGGCCCCACAGGCCGGCATTGCCGCCGCCGTCGTCGCGTGGCTGCGGTGCCGGTGTGACCTGGGTCTGCGCGACGGTATCTGCCGGTGTTTCGGCCGTCGCGGCTGCGGTCGGGACTAGCGTCAAGAAGAACGCGAGGCCCAGTCCTGTCAGGGTCTTGCGCATTGGGTTCCCCCGATCCGGCGGTCTCTCAACCGCGGAGACCGCCTTCTCACGCCTTCACGGTTGAAGGCTCCCGTTAGCGGGGCGATCTCCATTTCCCCTGCTGACTAGGCACCTACCATCGTCCCGGGGCATCAAACGCCTTCTCCCCGCGGCGGGTCGCCGTGCGGGTCGCGCAGGCCCGCACGTATCCGGGCCTCGGCGATCCCGGCCATTTCCGCACGGGCCCGCGTACGCGGCGCGACGGCGGGCGCCTGTACGGGGGCCAGCAGCCGTACCTCGGCGACGAGGCCGCGGGTGGCGGCCACCCGCAGAATCGAGGCGAGCAGCGGGTCGTCGCCCACGAACGACGCGCGGGTGGTGGGCGCCGCGCCCTCGCGGTAGCGCAGCGCGACCGGGCGTACGGAGGCGCCCGCGTCGACGGCCGCCTGGAACACGGCAGGGCGGAAGCGCCCCATGCCGCGCCCGCACCACGTGGTCCCCTCCGGGAAGGCGATCACCGTGCCGCCGTCGGCCAGCGCCGCTGCGACGGCGGCCACGGCCTGCGGCAACGCGGACAGCCGGTCCCGGTCGATGAGCAGCGCCCCCGCACCCGCCACCAGCGTCCGGACCACCGGCCAGCCGCCGACCTCCCGCTTGGCGAGCGGCCTCGACGCCACGACGGCCGCGAGCACCAGCGGATCGAGCCAGGAGACATGATTGGCCACCACCAGCGTCCCCACCTCGCCTCTCCCCGCCGCTCCCCCACCCTCGGCCACACCGTCTACCACCGTCCGCCCGCCGTCCTCGCCCTCCGGCTTTGCCTCGCCACCGACCTCACGCGTTCCCGCCCTTGTGACGTCGAGGCGAATGCCGAGAGCGCGGAGAAAGAGGCGTGCCCAGACGCCGGTGACCCGGGCACGAACCGGAAGGGAGGCGGCACGACAGGCCAGGGCGACCGGCACGCCCGCCAGCACCACCAGCAGCGCCGCCCCGATGCGGGCACAGCGCAGGAACGCCCCCGCCGCGGCGACAGGGGCCCGCACGCAAGCGGCAGGCGTACAGGGCCCCAGTGGCCGCCACGGGTTGGCCGTGCTCACGCGAGCACCGACCGCGTCCACGTGCGATGCGCCCGGGGCCGCCTCGGCGATGCCGACATGCGGGTCCGCCCCAGGGGCGGACCGGTTCCGGACGGGCGACGACACTTCAGCCGGGCCGACGTGCGGGCCGGCCGCGACCACATTCGGCGCAGCCGACACTGGCTCAGCGGCGCCGACGGGCGGATCCGTCCCAAGAACAGACCGAGTCCGGACGGGCAACGACACCTCGGCCGAACGGACGTGCGGCCCGACCGCGACCACGCACGATGCGGCCCGGACCGACTCCGCGACGCCGACGTGTGGGTCAGCCTCAGGAGCGAACCGAGGCCGGGCGGCTGGGGACGCTTCGGCCGGGCCGACGTTCGGGACCGTTGCGGGGGCGTGCGGAGCGGCCGTGCCGGGCGCGGGCAGGTGCGGAGCCGCTGTGTCCGGGAGAAGCTTGGGGCTGGTGGGGGCGTGCGGAGCGGACGTGGTGCTTGTGGGAGTCGCTAGTGTCCGCGTGGGGGTCAGAGGAGGGTCTGGGGTCACTGTGGGGCTCCGGCGAGGAGATAGCGCAGGTAGCGGGGGTTGACGCGGTCCATGGAGAGGAGGACGAAGAAGTCGGCGGTGCCGAAGTCGGGGTCGTGCGCGGGCGCCCCGCACACCCACGAGCCGAGTCGCAGGTAGCCCCGCAGGAGCGCGGGTGGGACGAACCGTCCCGGCGGAACCGTGTGCCGGGAGCGCCACGGCGTGCGGGGCGTCACCCGGTACTCCTCGGGTCCCAGCGGCACTCGTTCGGCCACGGCGGCGGCGACCGTGCCGCCGTCGTCGAGCGGCACCGAACAGCAGCCCGCGAGCCACCGATGGCCGCCGGCCGCCATGTACCGGGCGATCCCGGCCCACATCAGCGCGACCACGGTGCCGCCGCGGTGGTCGGGGTGCACGCACGTACGCCCGGCCTCCACCAGGTCTTTTCGCAGGGGCGCCAGGGCGGACAGGTCGAACTCGGCGTCGGCGTAGAGTCGCTCGGTGCGTCCAGGGGGCAGCAGCCGGTACGTGCCGACGACCTCGCGGCCCTCGCGGACGACGAGGTGGTCGCAGTAGGCGTCGAACCGGTCGGCGTCCAGGCCGGAGACCGGGCTGTCGAGCTTCGCCCCCATCTCCTCGGCGAAGACCGCGTACCGCAGCCGCTGGGCGGCCTGGAGGTCCGCGGGGCTCACGGCCAGACCGACGGTGTAGCGGCCGTCATCCAGACGGCGGCCGGCGGTTGTCGCAAGCGCTGCGGCGGCACTGGAGGGGTCCGCAAGTGGTGCGGCGGCGGTCGAGGGGTCCGGGGCG